>DATJFA010000463.1:0-5134 GCA_035496015.1 Terriglobales bacterium
CTTCCCTCAGAAGAACTGCAAGCTTCTCCGCAGCCGGCGTGAGCTATCGCCTCAGCCGCCACACCAGTTTGGGACTCACGGGCAGCTACGCCCTGCAGAATTACAGCGATTATGGAAATGTGTGGGCCGGGCCGCTGATCACCTGTTTGTAATTGAAGGGAATGCGCTGATGCGAACCATCAGGAGTGAGGCGGAGAACATAAATGCCGCCGGTTTTGGCGAAGTCGCGAAATCCGCCCGCCATGGCCAGCCCGTCCAGCACGGTAAGCGGCTGCCCCAGCACAAAGGAACCGGGATGCTCCACCTCACCCACCACATTAAAGCGGTGGCTGCGCGCCTCCTGGACCATGACGGTGACGGTAGGGTTCACCAGATAGGCAGCCAGGCGGGCGCGAATGCTCTGCTGCAACAGCAGAGGAGTGAGGCCGGCCGCCTGGACGTCTCCGATCAGCGGCAGCGAGACCTTGCCGTCAGGGCGAACTGGTACTTGACGGCTGATTTCATCCTCCTTCCAGACGTTGACTGCCAGCACGTCGTCAGGCCCGATGACGTAATCCCCGGCCGATGGCGGGTGGGCAGCAAGAGTCGCCGTTGGTCCACTTTGCAGTCCGGCATTCCCCTCCGCCTGTGCCCAGCAGAGCGGCAGGACCCAGCACATCGCGGCTAGCACCGCGACCACCTCGAATCCTGCCGCTCTGCTCCGGGACCCCACTTCTTCCTTTAACTTCCTGCTCATGTTCTCTGCCAATCCTGGCCGGCCTACGCCACTTCCACGTCGTAGCCCTCGATCAAAACCGATATGGAACGCTGAATCAGTTCCACGGAGACCACCATGGCGGAGGCACCCTTATGCGAACTGAGGATGCCTTCTACCCCATCGAGCACGCCTCCCCTGATGCGAATCCGCTGTCCTGTTTTAAGAAATGGGCAGGGGAAAAACTGGTCCCGTTGCTGCACCACGGCGCGCACCTGTTCCATCTCGTGATCTGGAACCGCAGGGAGTTGGTCCCACTTCCCAACAAAGTTGAGTACGCCGGGGGTTTTCAGCACGCTCAGGCGCGTGGCCGGATCGGGCAGGATGCGCACAAAGAGATAACAGGGAAACAGAGGCAGGACGACTTCCTTGCGCCGGTCGCTCCAGCGGTGCACCTCGTGGATGAGAGGAAGGAATGTCTCAATGCCCAGTTCCTGCAACCCCAGGTCAATGCGCTTCTCGTGCCGCGCCCGGGTGTGGATGGCGTACCAATGGGGGCCGGCAGCCATTGCCCGGGCCTCAGGGAGCGTAAATTCAGTGAGAGCGTTCATGGCTCCGCCGTCTAAGCCCCATTTCCGGAGCTGACAAAACCCTCGTTGCTATGGTTTAACGCGGCCCGAAAACAGCCCTATCGGCCTCTAGGAGCAGGGAATGGGAACTTTCTCTTCAGGAAAGGAAGAGGCCTCTGAATCCTCAAAATGGCCAAAGTTGCTGGCAACACCCAGTCCAATCGCCTGTCCCACTGGCTCCGTCCGCACCACGCTGCCACTGGAACACAGCCGCATGGCCGGGCCCCGGGGATTTAGAGGCGGCAGGAGCACCATTAAATCCAGCGGGTGGGACAAAGGGGGGACTGCGCAAAAAGCAATTAAAAAAACACCTCCAGTGCTGATGTCGCGGCAGAATCCCGCGCCTTCACAGGCGGTCTGCTGGTCATCCATCCAGCGAAAAAGAACCGGAATTTCCAGGACAAACCTGCGCGCTTTTCTGCGCTCTACTCCGGTGTTTGCAGCGTGCGGTTGCACCGGCTGCCTGCCCTGTGAAAGCGAACGAGTTACAGATCCAAACACGATGGCAGCATAAGCGGGCGAGACGTGCACCACAAGAAACTGAAAGTCACACCGCCGATTGGTGCGGAAACGAGGCATGCACTGTTACGCGCGGCAGCTTGAGTGGCCTAGCGAAGATTCTGAAGGGTTAGGCAGCGCGACCCAGGGCCATTCTTCTCTACCCAGGCAGCGAAACCCGCAGAAGCGGCGCGGGGCTTGGCCCGCAGAGGAATTCACCGTTCGGGCGAAGCTATGTGCTGAGTCGGCATAAGGGCCAGCGCAAGTCCCATTTTGGAACTCGGCGACAGATGACTGTGACCGCAATCACTCGATATCCAGCAAGTGGGTTGGGATAATACAGATATGGCCGGCGACTTCTCGCAGGATCGCTCGCACATCCGTGTTCTGATTGCCGACTGCACTCACATGGGCAGCCAGCTTCTGGCGGACGCTTTGCGCCGGGAAGGCCGCTTTAACGTCATCGGATGCGCGGCCACATGGAACGAAGTGGTGGCTTCCCTGCCAACTGGCCCCCAGGTGATTGTGCTGGCCGCCAACTTTGAAAAACCGTGCGGCGGCCTGGAGGGTCCCTCCAGGATCGCAGGACGGATTTGCCCCGCGGTGGTAATCCTGCTCGACAATGGGGCTGATTCCGGGCTCATCGTGCAGGCGTTCCGCGCCGGCGCCCGGGGCGTGTTCAGCCGGTCTCAATCCGTGGCGGAGATGTGCAAATGCATTGAATGTGTAGCCCGGGGGCAGATTTGGGCCAGCGGAGAACAAATCAATTACGTTCTGGAAGGCCTGAAGCACTCCGTTCTCCCGCATTTCTGCAGCAGTGCGGGGATGAGTCTGCTCTCCGTGCGCGAACAGCAAGTGGTGCGCTATTTGTGCGACGGGTTGAGCAACCGCGATATCGCGCGCACCCTGGGCCTGAGCGAGCACACGGTCAAAAACCATCTGCTCCGCATTTATGCCAAGCTGGGAGTGGATAACCGAATAGGGGTGATGTTCTCTCTGTTAGGCCGCGACCCGGGCACGGAGCCACCCGTGGATTTTCCATCGTCGGGCAGCGATGCGGAACAATTCCAGTGGTATTTGCAGTGCTCCCAGCGCTCGGCGCAGGCGCAGTACATGCTGGGAAGAATGTGTTCTGACGGCTCCGGCACCGGCCAGGATCCTTTCGCGGCCTACACCTGGCTGTTGCGCTCGGAGAGAGGAGCAACCGACCTGTTAAACAAGTGCCGCGCCATCCGGGAAGTGCTGGGCAGCCATCTCACCCCCGAACAGCGCCAGCGGGCTGAAACCAGTGCGGCCCGGCCCTGGCCGAGCCAATTTCGCCGAGCGCCTTCTCAGGCCTTGCCTGAACCGGTCCAAAGACCGCGCTTACCGGCGCCCAACAAGAACTCCTAGCTGCAACGCCCCTTGTCGAAAGTGGGCCATTGAAACTGCTCACCGAAGCGGAATGTAAGTTGCCGCTTACGCTCTCTCTCACACATCGCCGTCGGTGATTGGGTTGAGTGATTCTGCCTTTGGCATCGGCAACAACTGATGAGACAATACAGTTCCTGCCTGGTATTTCCGAATCAGAACAGGAGGTTCTGATGCCACCCACTCGCGCCAACGGCAAAATTTGCTATGTGGAGATCCCCGCAAGCGATATTGCGCGCTCTGCCGATTTCTACAAAGCTGTGTTTGGCTGGAACATTCGCCAGCGGGGCGATGGCGCAACCGCCTTTGACGACGGGGTGGGCGAGGTGAGCGGCGCCTGGGTGCTGGGGCGTCCCAGTTCGGCAAAACCCGGCCTTTTGGTTTACATCATGGTGGACAGCGTGGAGGCGACGATCAAGAAGGTGATCGCGAATGGAGGCACTATCGTGCAGCCGCTGGGCGCGGACGCGCCCGAGATCACTGCTCGTTTCGCCGACCCCGCGGGAAACGTGCTCGGGCTGTACCAGGAGCCCAACCAGGGTCGCTAATTGCAGGGCGTACGAGTCCAGTCTGATGAACTCCGCCATCCCTCCCGATACACCGGCTATCGGCTGGTGGCGATTACAAGATAGGCGCGGTCTCCTGCTTCGGCGTTACGGCGATCACGTTCGTTTTCCGCGGCTTCACGTGTTTCATAAGTACAGGGTGGTTGTATTTCTGCCGTGGCATTAATTCGCATGGGATTGACAATGACGTGGTAGCGGGGAGAGCCGGGAACGGCTTGCGGATTCGCTGCAGTATCGGTCATTTAACATGTCTTAGTTGTTAACAGCACAAAACGCCTCCGTCGTGGTGCGAGATGCGGCAAGCAGAGTCAGGGGTTGGCACCAATCATGCCAATTCCTTGCGGTGGCTCTGCCCATGGGCAAGTTCCGCGAACGGCTTCGACGAGGCTGGAGCTACATCCAGGCGGGCTCCTGAGATTGGCAATCGAGGCTTATTGCTGTTTTTATGCTGTGCGGTAGAACTACTGTGCGACTTCATTCCTGGCCCGCGACCACATCTGCTCGAAGGCCTGCTGGAAGGCGTGCACCTGGGTGGGATCGGTGGTGTAGTGCGCATTATTGTCTTGCTGTTTAAGTCCCGAGGGCGACCAGTTGGCGCTGCCGTCGCGCAGCAGCTTGCCATCCACCACGTAGGCTTTCAGGTGCATCAGGTTGTGCTCATTGGAATCCTTCACCCGCACCTGGACGTTGGGCTGGCGGTGAAACATGTCGCTGAGAGAGCGCTGGTGATGCAGGTCCGCGTTGCGCTGCTCCTCCTGGAACTGCGAGCGGTCGCGATAGATGCGCACCTTCACACCGCGGTGCGCGGCTTCGATGACGGCATCGGCCAGGTAGCGGTCGGTAAAGGAATACATGGCAATGTCGAGGGTGTGGCGCGCCTGGGCAATCTGCTCCAGATCAAGCTGCTCGAGGTTTTCCGCCGGAGCGAAGTGATTGCCGGCCTGGGCTTCCGCCGCCATGGCCGGCTGGGGAGCACGGTCCAGCGCCGGCTGATACTGGTAAAAGGCGGTCGCCGCCAGGGCCAGCAGGGCAACGTAGACGATTCGGCGCATCAGGCAGTCCTCTGCTTCAACCGTTCTTTTATGCGAAAAGCGTCTCAACGGCAATATCCCGGGGGTACAGAGACGCTTGCGTTACCGGCGGCGGGCGAAATGCTCCCATCCCCTGTCCGGCAGGCCACGCTGCTTGCCGTTTTCAACCAGCACAATCTTTCGCCCGCGCGTGATCTCGCCGATGCGGGTTACCGGCACGCCCGCTATCCGGGCAGGGACCTTGCCCCGGGCGGCAAACAGCAGCTCGTAGTCTTCGCCGCCGTGCAGGGCGAAGCGCAGGTTAGC
>DATJFA010000464.1:0-3732 GCA_035496015.1 Terriglobales bacterium
TGTGATCACCTGAAAAAGCTGATTCGCGAAGTTCCTGATTTCCCAGTCAAGGGAATCCTGTTTTACGACATCACTACGCTGTTAAAGGATCGCGTGGGCTACGCCACGCTGATTGACGCCCTGGCCGAGTATTACCTGCCCAAGAAGCCGCACCTGGTGCTGGGGATCGAAGCGCGGGGATTCATTTTTGGTCCGGCGCTGGCCTATCGCCTGAACGCCGGATTCGTGCCGCTGCGCAAGCCGGGCAAGCTGCCGGCAGAGACGGCGCGCTGGGACTACGAACTGGAGTACGGCAAGGCTGCTTTGGAAATTCACCGCGATGCGGTTGAGCCCCGGCAGCGGGTGATCATCGTGGATGACCTGCTGGCCACGGGCGGGACGGCGCAGGCTTCGGTACACCTGGCCAAGTCGCTGGGCGCGGAGATTGCCGGGCTGGGGTTCGTGGTGGAACTGGACTTCCTCAAGGGAAGGGATAAGCTGGCGCCGTACGACGTGTTTTCGCTGCTGCATTACGACAAGTAGGCAGGAGCCGGGCTGCCTATTGTGTGTCGCCCCTACGGGGCTCTGTCTCATAGACGGAACTCACCCAGGGCTGACGCCCTGGGCTAAAAGAGGTGTCGCCCTGCGGGCTGATTAATTGGCAACTCTATTGTATTTAGCTGCTGGGCTGGAGGTCAGCAGCTGGGCTGGAGGGCATGCCCGCGGTGTGCGCGGCGTGTGCTGTCGGCATCGGCTTTAGCGCTCCTCTCCTAACGTTAGCTCCGAGCCCTTGGGCAAATAGCTTTTGCGGCGGAACCAGTCTTCCATCTTTTCCTTAAGCTCATTGAGGGGAACGCGAGAGCCGACTTCCATCAGACCGTCGGCGACGGGGAGTGTGTCGTCAAAAATAGAGGCGTTGGTGAAGTTGCGCATGGAAAAGCTGTCCAGCCATTTTTGCGGGCAGGGACGGCGCTGGCCATCGGCTTCGTATTCCACGCGGATCTTGCGGGCGAACATGGGCAAGAACATTGTAGTTGGTAGTTGGTAGTCGCTAGTCGCTAGTGGAAGAACTCCCTGGGACAGCCGGGGCATGGTCAAAGATGCAGGGGTGCTTCGACTGCGCCCGCCGATTCGCAAGCGAACCGGCGGGCTCCGCTCAGCATGACAGCAGCAAGTGGGAACGGTTCGTGATTGGGACCAAAATTAAATGGGCCGGAGACCAAGAAGCGGTGACATTCCTTGGCCTCCAGCCCATTCGATCCTGAATTGGATCGGAGGTGATACCTCTATGCTAGACCCCTGAGCGGGAAAGTCAAGCGCGAATCCGGACTACCTCGGTAACTTGTTCAAAAATGGGACTTAGAGCGCAGTGAAAATAGCCTGCGGGTAGCTGAACTTGCGTTGACACTGCACAAAGGCGGATGGTAGGTTTTAGAGTTTAGCCCACACATTCTCGCGGGCTTTCCAGGCGGTTTTTAACCACAGGCATGGACGAAATTCTGAAACAATTGGGCGGATACCTGCTTGGCGCCATCCCCACTATAGTGCTTTTGCTGGTGGTGTTTGCCGCTTACCGGGCACTGGTACACCGGCCGCTGGCGCGGGTATTGGCGGAGCGGCACAGCCGAACCGAGGGAGCCATGGAACGGGCGCGGGCGGATGTAGCCGCGGCTGAAGCCAAGGCCACCGCCTATGAGCAGCGGCTGCGGGAAGCGCGCGCGGCGCTGTTCAAGGCCCAGGAGGCCAGACGCAAGCAGGCTCTGGAGGCGCGTGCGGCGGCACTGGCCGAGGCGCGCGCCCAGGCGCAAAAGCAGGTGCAGGAAGCGCGGGCGGCGATCGAAACGGATAAAGTTGCGGCCCAGGACAGCCTGCAGGTGGAAGCGGCCCGGCTGGCCGACGAGATCATTCGAGCCATTCTGCGTCCGGCCACGGCGGCGCAAAATCCGGTAGCAGGCGGGCGGTCATGAGGTCCACTCCAAAAATGCGCGGCGCCACCATGCGGGTGCTTCTGCTAAGCGCGCTGGGAGCAGTATTGCTGCCGGCGGTCCTGTTGACCGGGGCAGCCGCGGCACAGGAAAACGGCTCGCAGCCAGCCCCAACGCAGCAGAAAAGCGCGAGCCCGCAAAAAGCGGCTGCGCAGGGGGGCGAGAACTCCGGATCCAGTTTCGGCCGGGAGTTGGCGGAGGCATCGCGGGAAGCGGCCGGAGAGAAGGAAGAAAACGCGCAATTCAAGTACTCGCCTTCGGTGCGCTGGATGGGGAAAGAACTGGGCATCGGAGTGCATGGCGCCTACTGGCTGGCTTTCATTCTGAATTTTGCGGTGCTGGCGGTGGTGATTTACCTGCTATCGCGTTCGCGGATTCCAGCCATGTTTCGCAGCCGCACCGCGACCATTCGCCGCGCTATGGAAGAAGCGGGCAAAGCCAGCGCTGAGGCCAACCGGCGGCTGGGGGAAATCGAGGCCCGGCTGGCGCGCTTGGACCAGGAAATTGCCGCGATGCACCAGCAGGCGGAGAAAGAGGCGGCCAGCGAAGAAGAGAAACTGCGGCTGGCCGCGGCGCAGGACGCACGTCGCGTGGTGGAGGCCGCCGAGCAGGAGATTGCGGCCGCAGCCAGCCTGGCGCGGCGGGAGCTGAAGGCTTACGCCGCCGAGCTCTCCGTAGCCATGGCGGAAAAACGAATTCACGTAGACAAGGACACAGACGCGGCGCTGGTGCGCGACTTCGCCGAGCAACTGGGCGACGGCATGCGCGGGCCGCACCGCAATGGCGGAAAGGATGGCCGCTAGCTCATGGCCGCGGTCAGCAGCCGTTACGCACGCGCCTTCGCCGACGTTGTAACGGAGCGCAAACTGGAGCCCGCGCAGGTGCGGCGCGAATTAGGCTTGCTGACGGAGATGGTGCAGCAGAACGACGAACTGCGCCGGGTGTGGGAAGCTCCAGCCTTGCCCGCCGCGCAGAAGCGGGCGGTGCTGGATGCGCTGGCGAAGCGCGCCGGGATTTCGCCCATCGTGCGGAATTTCGCTGCCGTGCTGATTGATCATGAGCGCATTCCCATGATGGACCAGATTGTGCGCCAGTTTGAAGTGGAGCTGGACCGGCGGCTGAACCTGGCGCAGGCCGAGATCACCAGCGCCCGCGACCTGAGCGCAGAAGAAAGGCGCGTGCTGGAAGCAGAAATCGGGCGGCTCACGGGAAAGCAAGTGCGAGCCAGTTATTTTCGCGATCCCAACCTGCTGGGCGGCGCCGTTATCAAGGTGGGCAGCACCATTTACGACGGCTCGGTTCTGGGACAACTGAACAAGATTCGCGAACATTTGATTGAAAAGCAGTAGCTGGTAGTTGGTAGTTAGTAGCTGGCATGTGTTTCCCCGCCAACTACCAGCTACTAGCTACCAGCTACTTGGAACCCAACAATGGCACAGATCAAAGCTGACGAAATCACACAACTGATCCGCGAGCAGATCGAGAACTACGAATCGAAAATCGCGGTGGACGAAGTAGGCACGGTGATCTCCCTGGGCGATGGCATCGCCCGGCTTTATGGGCTGGATAAAGCCATGGCCGGCGAACTGCTTTCGTTTCCGCACAACGTGAAGGGCATCGCCATGAACCTGGAAGAAGACCAGGTGGGAGCGGTGCTGCTGGGCGAATACACCGAAATCCGGGAAGGCGACGAGGTCAGGCGCACCGGGCAGATCATGAGCGTGCCGGTGGGCGAAGCCATGGTGGGCCGGGTGGTGAATTCGCTGGG
>DATJFA010000465.1:0-8342 GCA_035496015.1 Terriglobales bacterium
TGCCAGGTACATGGCGATCTGCCGCGGATAAACAATCGCCCGGGAATTGTTCTTGGCCTTGATCTCCACCAGCTTGAGGCCGAACTGTTCTGCCACTGACTTCTGAATGGCCTCAATGGTCACCTTGCGTGCCTGCGAGTCAATGAAGTTCTTCAGCACCTGCTGGGTGTAGGGCAGGGTAATCTCGGCCCCGATCAGTGAAGAATGGGCGATCAGCCGGATGAGCGCGCCCTCCAGCTCCCGCACATTGGAGCGGATGTTGGAAGCAACGTAGAGCGCCACATCGGTGGGCAGCGTCACCCGCTCCTGCTCCGCCTTCTTCTGCAGGATGGCCACCTTGGTCTCCAGGTCCGGCGGCTGGATGTCGGCAATCAGCCCCCACTCAAAACGGCTGCGCAGCCGGTCCTCAATCTCGGCCAGCTCCTTGGGCGGACGGTCGCTGGCGATCACAATCTGCTTCATGGACTCGTGCAGCGCATTGAAGGTATGGAAAAACTCCTCCTGGGTCCGTTCCTTCTGCGCCAGAAACTGAATGTCGTCAATCAGCAGCACATCTACGTTGCGGAACTTGTCGCGGAAGCTGGTCATCTTGTCGTAGCGCAGCGAGTTGATCATCTCGTTGGTGAACTTCTCGCTCGACAGGTAGCAGATAGCCATTTGCGGCTGCCGCCGCTTAATCTCATGCCCGATGGCCTGCATCAGGTGGGTCTTGCCCATGCCCACACCGCCGTAGATGAAGAGCGGGTTGTAAGCCTTGGAAGGCCGCTCGGCCACCGCCAGGGAGGCCGCGTGGGCAAACTGATTGCCGGCGCCGATCACGAACGCATCGAAGGTATACCGCGGATTGAGCTGGGCCGCTCCGTCCCAGTCAAAGCGCGCCTGGTGCGCCGCCGCGGCGGCCGGGGCGTGAGCCTGCGCCGCCGCCGTCGCCGCTGACAACCCGCCGTCATGCCGCACTGGCGTGGCCGCTGGATCATCCTCAGGAGTAACAAACTTTACGTCCTGGAATTCCAGGTTCAGGTTGTCCAGAGCTTCCTGAATCAAGTCCGCGTACTTTTCTTCGATGTGGCGAAACTCAGGGGTGGGAACCCGGACGTAAATCACCTTGCCGCTGGCATGGCTGTAGCGCGTGGGCTTGAGCCAGGTATCGTATGAGTGCCGGTTAATCTTCTTTTCCAGCGCGTCAAGAATGCGAATCCACGGATTGGGAGCAACAGCAGTACCGGTAACCGACATTAGCAAACCATAGCTGGGCCTCCATGCGGGACCCGGGAAGCAATGCGATGTAATGAAACGCCCGACGCCGAAGCGGGAGCAGGGTCAAAAAATGAGTAAGCCGATATGCAGCGACTGCTCGGCATACTAGCACGAAAAATTTTTTGCGTGTGGAAATCTTCGCGAAGAATTTTTTTCACTGGCGTGAGTTGTAACGCGTTGGAAAATTCTGTCAAGTCATTAGTTGGTTATGACGCAAACCTGGTGCAGAGAAGAGTGGCCCACCCTGCCTCCACACATCGTTCCGCTCACCTGATTACGAATTGCGGCCGAGTGCGGGATCCGTTGGCCTGGACCGTGGCACCGCAAGCTAGGTCGTGACTCGCTCCCGAGCCCGTGCGCAGATAAACCTGCGCCGGGATTGGGCGCGGGCGGCCCGCGCCCGAGTGAATTGCCGCCACTGCACGGTTCATTTATACTTTTCACTTACCACTGGCCTATTCAGCCGCAAGGAGCAGCTAACTTTTTCCATGCCTAAGCGCACGTTCCAGCCCAACCGTCGCCGCCGCTCGAAGACGCACGGTTTTCGCCAACGGATGAAGACTAAGAGCGGGCGGGCGGTCCTGGCGCGCCGCCGCGCCAAAGGACGCAAGCGGGTATCGGTAAAGCCGGGCTTCCGCGAATAACATTTTGTCCGGCGCAGGAAGTGGCCGGATCTGACGCGAGCCAGGAAGCAGCCGTGAACGGCCCTCCGTCGAACGCGCAATCTCCGAAGCAGCCAGCCTTTGGCAGGAAAGCTGGGTTTTCCCGGGCAGCACGCCTGTTGCGGCATGCTGATTTCGAACGCGTTTACCAGCTGGGACAGCGGCATTTTGCCCGGCACATGACTCTCTTCTTCCTGCCGGGGGCAGGCGACGCCCGGGTCGGCTTCACGGTTGGCCGGGTCTTGGGCGGGGCGGTGCAACGCAATCGGATTAAACGGCGCCTGCGGGAAGCAGTGCGGCGGGAATGGCGCCGGCTCGGGGTGGGCGTGGATATTGTGGTTAATCCTAAGAAGTCGGTGCTGCAAGCTGAATTTACCGAGATTACACAAGACGTGAGTAGAGCTTTCGAGTTCATTCGCAAGAAACTGCGGGCGGGCAGCACGGAGACCAGCTGAACCGATGAAGAAAATCGTGATTGCGCTGCTGCGGGCATACAAATGGGCGCTTTCGCCCTTGCTGCCGGCGGCCTGTCGCTACGTTCCCAGCTGCTCGGATTATGCCGTGGAAGCTGTTGAACATTACGGGGCCTTGCTGGGCGGCATACGAGCGGCGTGGCGCGTCTTGCGCTGCCACCCGTTTGCGCGCGGCGGATACGATCCTGTGCTCACCGAGCATGCCGCCGTACACCATGCTCGCTGCGGGCCTCACGCAAATTGAAAGGGAATTTTTCGCAGGTAAATTCGTTTGACTGACTTTCAAAACCCCCAACAAGACCCCGGGCTCGAGCGCCGGCTTCTGCTCGTGTTTGCTCTCACTTTTCTGGTCATTCTGGCGCTCCAGCCGCTGCTGATGAAGAAGGTCCTGCCCCAGCAGCCCAAGGGGCCGGAAAAGAAAACCGCCCAGACCGCGCCTTCCGTTTCCCAGCCTCCTGCCCCCGTAGCGGCAGCTCCGGCGGCCGCGGTTCAGCCTGCGCACAAGGGCAGGCGTGGCCGTGCCGCTGCCGCTGAGCAGCCTGTCGCGCCCAGCAAGCAGGCGGAACAGGAAACCACCACCGTTATCGAGAACGACCTCTACCGCATTGCGTTCACCAATAAAGGCGGACAGGTCAAATCCTGGATTCTGAAGAAGCAGACCGACGACAAGGGAAAGCCGCTGGAACTCCTCAACCCCGAGGGCGCCAAGTTCGGGCTCCCCATGTCGTTTTGGACTTCCGACGAGGGTTTGCGCAACCAGCTTAACAATTCGCTGTACGTGGCCAGCCAGACCGGCACCCTCCACGCTCCGGCCGATGTCACTTTCGAATACGCCAATGGCGACCTGACCGTGCGCAAGAGCTTCCGCTTCGATCACACCTACGTGGTCAAGGTGGAAACATCGGTTGTGTATAAGGGTGCGCCAACGCCGGCCTACCTCGCCTGGCCAGCCGGCTTCGGCGACCAGACAACGCCTGGTTCCTACGGTTCTGCTCGTATCGCCTGGCAATACAACGAGAAGATTCAACGCGATAAAGCTAAGAGCGTGAGTGGCGGCGGCACCATCTCCGGTCCCTTCCATTGGGCGGGAGTGGAAGACCAATACTTCGGCGCAGTTTTCATCCCCGACCATCCGGAAACTGCCGCCATGGTCACACTGCGCAATAGTGTTGATATCCCCAAAGACCCTGAGCACCCCAATCCCAATGAGACCACCAAAGAAGAGCTGCTGGGAGCGGCGGTCGGCAGCACGCAGGGACCTGATACGGAGCGCGTCTTCGTTGGGCCCAAAGCGGTCAACGTTTTGGAATCCGTCTATGTCGCCAATGGCGATCTGCGGGGCTTAATTGATTTTGGCTTTTTCGGCATTATTGCCCGTCCTCTGTTCATCTGGCTCCGCTGGATGCAGCAGCACTGGGTCAGCAACTGGGGCTGGGCCATCGCGCTGCAAACCCTCATCATCACCGTGCTGCTCCTGCCGTTGCGCATCTCCAGCATGAAATCGTCGCTGAAGATGCAAAAAGCGGCGCCGCAAATCAAGGCCATACAGGAAAAGTACAAAAAGTACAGCATGCGTGACCCGCGCCGCCAGCAGATGAACCAGGAAATCGCCGACTTGTACAAAAAGGAAGGCGTGAACCCCGTAGGCGGGTGTTTACCACTCGTCATCCAGATGCCCTTCCTCATCGCCTATTACGCTATGCTGGAAGTGGCTATTGAGCTGCGGCACGCACCCTGGCTGTGGATCCATGACTTGTCTTCCCCGGACCCCTGGCACATGCTGCCCATCTTGATCATCATCTCCACATTGTTCGTGCAGCGGATGACGCCGGCTGCCGGCATGGATCCGACACAACAGAAGATGATGAATCTGATGATGCCGCTGTTCCTGGGCGTGATCAGCTGGAACCTGGCCGCCGGCTTGTGCGTGTACTGGGTGCTCAGCAACGGCATCGGCATCGTGCAGCAGGCAGTGATGAATCGCACCGAACTGGGACGGGAAATGCGGGCGGAGATGGAAAAGCGCGCCCGCAAGAAAGCCAAAGTCTGAGTCGGCTGCCTGGCGCGTTCTAGCTCTTGACCGATCATCCAGGCAGCTAGCAAGCTAGTCAGCCAGTCAGCTATGCCTATCGCCGACAAAGCCGCTGCCGCCCGCGCGATTGACGACCTGTTGCGCGCCGTGGTGAAGGAGTGCGGTTTCCGCGTCAAATATCGCATTGTCGTGGATCCGCCTCTGCCCGAGGAGCGGGATTGGGAGCGGCCGGAAATCCTGGTCGAATTTTCTGGCCCGGACAGCGACCTGCTGCTGGAGCGCGGCGCTGAACTGCTGCGTTCCCTGGAGCACCTGGCGCAGGAAATTCTGCGGCTGGCGCCCTCTGAGCACGAGCGCGTGGCCTTCGACTGCATGAATCATCGGGCCATGCGCTTGCAGGAACTGAAGCTGGCGGCAGGCGTGGCCGCGGAGCGCGTGCGCAAGACCGGCGTGCCCTACACCTTCAGCCCCATGTCTTCCCGCGAACGCCGCATACTGCACCTGGCGCTGCGCGACGAAGCTGACCTTAAAACCGAAAGCACGGGCGAAGCCGGCCGCCGCGCCGTGGTGGTCTATCCCAAGGACTACAAACCGGCCGCACGCTCCGCACGGCGGTAAAGCTCCGCCAAACGCGCTCAGCCCGCCCGCCGCGCCCGCTCTGGCTCCACTTCACGCAGCCGCCCACTTTCGACTTCATACACAAACCCGCGCACGGTCACCTGGGAAGGAATCCACGGGTGCGAACGCAGGCGCTGGATTTGGCGGTGCACGTTCTCCTCTACGTCGCGGAAGCTGTGAAAATACGCGGGCACAACCGCCGTTTTGCCGCTGGTTTTCTCCAGGCGCGAGCGCAGCTCCTCCTCGCCGAAGCTGAGCATGCCGCAATCGGTGTGATTGATGATGAGAAACTCCTGCGTCCCCAGCAGGTGATGCGAAATGATGAGGGAGCGCAGGGCGTCTTCGGTGACCACCCCGCCGGCGTTGCGGATTATGTGCGCGTCACCGGTCTTTAAGCCCAAAAACTGTTCTACCGAGAGCCTCGCATCCATGCAGGCCAGCACCGCCAGCTTGCGGGCGGGAGGCTTGGGCAGGCTGCCCAGTTTGAAGGCTTTCGCGTAAGCTTCATTGGCTCGCAGGACTTCATCGGTCGCTGACATTAGTCATTACCCTCCAGAATTCAAGTTAGATTCCCCGAGCGGCCGCCAGGTTAGAAAAATCTGCGGCCTGCCCCGCTAGAATGAAACCGTGAACCTGGACGATACCATCGTCGCCATCTCCACGCCGCCTGGCCCCGGCGGCATCGGGGTGGTGCGTCTGGCTGGCCCGCAGGCACGGCAGATTGCCCTGCCGATGCTGCGCCTGAAGCACGAACTGGACCCGGGCCGCGCCGTGTTTGGCGAACTGGTGGAGCCCGAGAGGGTCCGTATGGGGGGGGAGCTCCGCTCCGCCCAGACCGGGCAAAACCCCCTCTCCACACGAATTGATGAGGTCGTGGTCACGTTTTTCCAGAAGCCGCACTCCTACACCACTGACGACATCGTGGAAATCTCGGCTCACGGCTCGCCCGTGGTGCTGCGCCACATTGTTGAGCTGGCGATGGAACGAGGCGCTCGGCTGGCCGAGCCCGGTGAGTTCACCATGCGCGCCTTTCTCAATGGCCGCCTGGATTTGGCCCAGGCCGAGGCAGTGCGCGACCTGATTGAATCCCAGACCCTGTACCAGGCCAAAGTGGCGGCGCAGCAGCTCGAGGGCGCTCTCTCCCGGCGCCTGCAGCCCATCAAGCAGAAGCTGGTGGAGTTAATCGCGCTGCTGGAGGCGGGCATTGACTTCGCCGAAGATGATGTTTCGGTGCTGCCGGCTGAGCAAATCCAAAGGCGCATTGCAGCGGTGCGTGGGCCCCTGCAGGAACTGGCAGGCTCGTTCGCCTACGGCAAAATGGTGCACGAAGGTTTGACTCTGGCCATCGTGGGCCGCCCCAATGTGGGCAAGTCCAGCCTGTTCAACCGCCTGGTGGAACGCGAACGCGCCATCGTGACCGCCACGCCGGGCACCACTCGCGATCTGGTTAGCGAGACCGTGGCCCTCGAAGGCATTCCCGTCAAGCTGGTGGACACGGCGGGCATTCGCCGCGCGCTCGATGAAGCCGAGAGCATCGGCATTCGCAAGTCCATGGAAGCGCTGGCCGACGCCGACCTGGTGCTGGTGGTCCTCGATGCCTCGCAGGCGCAAAACTCAGAGGACCAAGAGTTGCTGGCGCAAGTGGCCAGCCGCCGCGGCATCGCTGTCGAGAATAAAGTTGATTTAGCCGCGAGCCGAGAGCCGAGGACCGACGGCGCTACCGCTCTGGCCGTCGACCGTAGACCGTCAGCAGTCAACGGTCTACCTGTCGTGCGCACCTCCGCCCTCACCGGCGCCGGCATCCCCGAACTCCGGGCCGAGATCCTGCGCCAGGTGAGCGGCGAGCAGGGCGCGCAGATCGAAAGCGGATTTCTGACCAATGCCCGCCATCGCGGCCTGGTGGAGAATGCCCTGCAGGCTCTTGATGCTGCCTCGGCCGCAGTAACCCAGAGCGTGCCCCATGAGATGCTGCTGCTTGACCTCTACAACGCCCTGCGCCCGCTCGATGAAATCACCGGCGCCACCACTACCGACGACATCCTCGGCCTCATCTTCAGCACTTTCTGCATCGGAAAATAACCCCGAGGCCCCTCCACCCTGGCGCCGCCGGCGTCGTGCCACGGGCTAAGTGCTTGCTGACAATTGCCAACCGCCGCCCCCGTGTACAATGCCCCTTCCTTGTCGCCGGAGGGTCCATGCTCAAATTCGGCTCCTGCTTTTTTACCATCGCCCTTCTTTTGTTTACTTCCTTCACCTCACAAGCCCAGCTGAGCAATGCCGATAAGCAGCTGGCGCGCGACATTTTCCAGCAATTGATCGACATCAACACCACCCACTCCAACGGCAGCACCACCGTTGCCGCTGAAGCCATGGCCAAGCGCCTGCGTGATGCCGGCTTTCCCGCCAGCGACATAGTCGTCATGGGGCCCGACCCGCGCCACGGCAACATGGTCCTGCGCTATCGCGGCACCGGCGCCCACCAGCCCATTCTGCTTATCGGCCACCTCGATGTGGTGGAGGCCCGCCGCTCCGACTGGACTACCGACCCCTTCCACTTTGTGGAGAAGGACGGCTACTTCTACGGCCGCGGCACCCAGGACATGAAGAGCGATGATGCCATCTGGGTGGCCGACTTCATCCGCCTCAAGCGCGAAGGCTACAAGCCGGACCGCGACCTCATCCTCGCCCTCACCGCCGACGAAGAAGGCGGAAACGCCAATGGCGTGGACTGGCTGATCAAGAACCACCGCGACCTGATCAACGCCGAGTACGTGCTCAACTCCGACGGCGGCGGCGTGGATACGGTCAACGGCAAGCCCCTGTTCATCTCCATGGACGGCAGCGAGAAGCTCTATGGCGATTACCAGCTCAAAGTGACCAACCCCGGCGGGCACAGCTCGCTGCCCGTGCCCGACAACGCCATCTATCACCTCACCGATGCGCTTTCACGCCTGGAGAAGTACAAGTTCCCCTTTGAGCTCAATGCGGTTACTCACGGCTATTTCGAGCGCATGGCGACCATCGAGCAGGGCCAGCGTGCGGCCGACATGAAGGCCATCCTGCAAACGCCCCCCGACCAGGCCGCCATCGCCCGCCTTTCTGAAGACACGGTGTTCAACGCCACCATGCGCACCACCTGCGTGGCCACCCGCCTCGACGCCGGACACGCCAACAACGCGCTGCCCCAAACCGCCCTCGCCAACGTGAACTGCCGCATTCTCCCTGGCCACTCGCGCGAGGAGGTACGTCAGCAGCTGGTCAAGATCTTTGCCGACCCCAAAGTTGAAGTGCGCTACGTGG
>DATJFA010000466.1:0-8241 GCA_035496015.1 Terriglobales bacterium
CCACCTCCGCTGATACGGCGACGCGGTCATCGAGCCCGCTGAGCACCGTGGTTTGCCATCCGCCACCCGACAAACCTGTAACCCCCAGCCGGGTGCGGTCCACTTGCGGCAGGCTCGCCAAGTAGTCGAGCCCACGGCGCATGGTCAGGTAGAAGAAGCCGAGCGCATTGGAGCCTACAAGGTCGAGATAAGCCGCATAGTCGTGGGCATTCTCACGCTGGGCCAGTTCGCCAAATCCGGGCCAGGAGAGGCTCAGGGCAAAAATTCCCCGCTTGGCGAAGTTGATGCAGCGCTTCTGCTCGTATTCGGCCGCGTTTCCGTCTGGCTCATGCCCTATGACGTTCAGAATGGCAGGCGCCTTTCCGCTGATTCTTTGCGGTTCATAGAGTACGGCGGTGGATTGAAAACCAGGCACGATTTCGTAGCGGAACTTGCGCAACCGGTACCCATTGCTGGTTTCGATGACGCCAGTCTGCTCAAACCGTGGAGGCGCCTCCACCCATTCCCGGGGCCAGCCGTGGAAAGCTATGTCGGCGAGAACATGGTGGCGCAGTTTCGTCTCTTCCTGCATCCACTGGCTCGTGTTTATTGAAGAGGGCAACCGGGGAATACGCCTGGCCAGGTAGGATTGGAGCTGGAATGAGGTTATAACGCGCGGCAGCGTGCGCTGGTCGAGGACGGCCTTCACCGACTGAGCGGTAGTTTGAGCAGCTGCTGACGTAACTAGCCCCGCAACTGCCACCAAGCATGCGAAGATGTGCTGCCCGCGAATAGTGCGATGGACCAGGATTGTGGCTTTGATCGGCATCACCGGGTTTCTCCTCGACCGCCAATACAAGACATAGCAACAGTCCCCACACCGCCAAAGGTCGGCGTTGCGAATCGCAACAATACTAGGAAGGCGCCTGCAAGGAAACCCCTTAGCTCGCAAATTGTAAGTGCGACCATTGACATTCCTTCAGACGCGAGTAGGATATCCGCCACAATATCTGTGTCCAGAAGTCCGCAAGTACCAGGCCCCGGTGTAGAAGCGTATCTCCTTGGAGGGACCTATGGATCGAGCTGCGCGTTTCTTTGTTCTGATGGGCGCTGTCATCTTCTTCACGGCGACTGCAATGGTTGCCCAGTTTACGACGGCGAGCCTGGGCGGGGTGGTAAGCGATAGTTCGGGCGCAGTGGTCTCCGGGGCAAAGCTAACCCTGAATAACCAACAAACCGGCCTCTCGCGTACGGCAACGTCGGATGCGCAAGGGCACTACTTATTTCCCGCCTTGCCAGTTGGCCATTACGAACTTTTCGTCGAGAAAGGCGGCTTTACCTCCTACAAACAGACTGGAATCGAGCTGACCGTCAACCAGTCGGCGACGCAAAATGTGTCCCTCAAGGTAGGGCAGGTCAACCAGGAGGTGACGGTAGGCGCGAATGTCGAACTGGTCAACACGCGAGAAGCCACCGTCGGCCAGTTGATTGACGAACGGCGCATTGTGGATTTGCCGCTGGACGGCCGCAATGCCGCGGACCTGGCACTGCTCGGCGCCGGCACCGTGAATGTTTCGAGCATTAACACCTACTGCGACGTTAACTGCGAAGGCGGCACGCATCCAGGTGAACGCCGCATTAACGTCAACGGCATTGGGCCCAACGCCGTCAACTACCAGCTCGACGGCGCCAGCCACAACGATACATATATCAACACCAATCTGCCGTTCCCGAACCCGGATGCGGTCCAGGAATTCACCATCCAGTCGGATAACCTCTCTGCCGAATACGGCAATGCCGCGGCCGGGGCCATCAACGTCATCACCAAATCAGGGACCAATCAGTTCCATGGCGATGTGTTTGAGTTCCTGCGCAACGGCGCCTTGAATGCCAACAACTACTTCGCGAACCAATCAACTCCGGTTCAAAAAGATGTGCTGAAGCGCAACCAGTTTGGCGGCAGCGTGGGCGGTCCCATCGTGAAGAACAAGCTGTTCTTCTTCGGCACCTACCAGGGGACGCGCCTGCGCAGCGCCGGAGCGGGGAATGTGGCGTTTGTGCCGACACAAGCCGAGCGCAACGGTGATTTCTCCGCGCTCTGCGGCAGCTTCGATGGCAGCGGAAATTGCACAAATCCGAGCGGTATCCAGCTTACGGACCCGACCAACGGGAACACCAAGCTTCCCTTTAACCGGCTGCCTGGAATCAATCCCGTGGCCCAGTTCTTCCTGCAACAAATTCCACTGCCGAACGGCGGCGGCAATACGCTGAACTATCTGGGACCTCGCCAGGTGCAGAACGAAGACGAGTTCATGGGGAAACTGGACTACAGCATTGGCCAGAACCAACGGTTGAGCGGCCACTATTTTCAGACGTATTTCCGCCAGCCGCCAGCAACGGCCCAGCAAAACCTGCTGGCCGCTGATTCCAACGGCAATCACGTGCGCGTGCAGAATGTAGCGATTAACCACACCTACAGCAAATCGCCGACGCTGCTGTTCAATACCTGGTTTGGCTGGGAACTGCAGACCGGCGGGTCCTTGTCCGGCGCGCCCTTCGGCTTGGCCGATGCGGGTATGAACGTTGCCCAAACCAAGCCGGCCGAGCTATCGGTATTTGTGAACAACTACTTTTCCATTAATACCAACCACAACGGGGATTTCGACCGCGGCGACATCACTGTCCGCGAAAACATAACCCTGGTTCACAACCGCCATGAGCTGCACTTCGGCGGAGAAGTGGTCCGGCTTAAGAACCATTTGCGGAACGAGTATCTGCAGAACGCCAACATTGGCACGCAAAACGCCCTTTCCGGCGACAACCTGGCCGATTTTATGCTGGGCGAACTGAGCTACTTCCAACAGGGAGGCGGCGAATTCAAGGACATGCACGGCGAGAAATACAGCGCCTACATAAATGACATCTGGCGAGTGAACCCGAACCTGAACATCAATGCAGGTTTGCGCTGGGATCCGTATCTTCCCTACCTCGAGGAGAAAGGCCGGGTGGTTTGCTTTCAGGCGGGAGTAAAGTCGCAACGGTTCCCCAACGCCCCCCTGGGCATGACTTTCGGCGGCAGCAATCACGATCCGGGATGTCCGCAGGCCGGCTCACAGGCGAATTTGGGTAACTTCGCGCCCCGCCTGGGTTTCGCCTACAAGATAGGAAACAGCGGCAACACCAGCCTGCGCGGCGGAGTAGGCTACTATTACGCGCCTCCTGAGACGGTGGGATTCAACACGTTTGTGGATGCGGCGCCATTCTCTCCCCAGTTCTTCTTCAATACCGCCAGTCTCAGCGACCCGTATGGGAGCAACGGGCTGGCCAATCCATTTCCCGCAAACTATGCGCCGCGGCTGCCCGGTTCTGATTCGACTTTCATTTTGCCGACGGCCATCTACGCGGTGTTTCAAAAGGACTATCACATAACCCTGGTCACAGCCTGGAATATGACAGTGGAGCACCAGTTGGGAAAGAACTGGCTGTTCCGCAGCGCTTACGTCGGCAATAAAGGCACATTCCTGTACGGCACCAGCGACCAGAAGCCGTTGCGCGAGTTCAACCCGGCGGTGTTCGTGCCGGGCGCCACGCACGACAACACGCAGCAGCGCCGCCTGTTTCCGCAGTTCAGCACGGTGGGATTTATCTCATCGTCGAATAACTCGCACTACAACGCGCTGCAAAGCACCCTGGAAAAGCGCATGGGGCACGGCGTGTCGGTTCTCGCCGACTGGACCTGGGCCCGGGCGATTGACGATTATGGATGGACCAATCCCTTCAACCGTCATTTCGACTACGGCTTGTCGGACGACGATATCCACCACAACTTCAAGCTTTCCAGCGTCTGGGATTTGCCGAAAACCAGTTTCCATGGCGCCGCCGGAAAGGCGCTTAATGGCTGGGAGCTGACTTCGATTGTGAGCTGGCGCAGCGGGTTCCCCTTCTCCATTGTTGATTCCAGCGATAACTCGTTCAGCGGCGTGGGCCGTGATCGGGCAGACCTGGTCGGAAGCAGCGTTGGCGCGGCGGAATTGAGTTCCTCCCGGTCACACCCGCAACTGGTTCAGGAATGGTTTAATCCTGCGGTGTTTGGCCCCAACGCGGTGGGCACATTCGGCGATACCGGAAAGAATATTCTGCGTGGGCCACGCTTCTTTGAGACGGACCTGGGGCTGATGAAGACCACCCAGATTACGGAGCGTGCCAGCGCGCAGTTCCGTGCCGAATTCTTCAACGCATTTAACAACGTCAACTTCTCCCGGCCGCACAATGACGTAACCGATCCACAGATCGGGCAGATTACTGGGCTGGACGGCAAACCGCGAATTCTGCAGTTTGCGCTGAAGGTGATGTTCTGAAGAGGCCTGCCGCTGGGCAAGGCAGGATGGGCCTAGATTCGCCGCACCAGGCCCTGTTCGGTGGCCTGGTTGTTGCGAAGCAGCAAGAGCACCAGGAACATGCCAATCAGGGGAATGATTCCGGCAACGATCACAATCGGATCGAAGGAGTGAGTCCCGGCCACGCGCCGCGCATCGGAGACGCGGCCGATCAACTCGGAAGCCACGATTGTGCCAATGCCCGCACCCGTGCCGCTGATTCCGCTTACTGAAGCTACCGATTCGTTGTGGTAGAGGTCCGCGGGCAAGACGTTGGCAATGGTGCTGAAGGAAGCGTAGCAGAACGTCGCTGCCGCAAACAGCAGCGCAATCAGGTACAGGTTGCGCGTAAGAATGGTCGGGATAAGCAATGTGACCCCGATGCCGCCGAAAACCGCCAGGGCTTTGCGCGCCCTCCCCAAGGGCCAGCCGCGCTTGATCAGATAGCCGGAGGCTGCTCCTCCGAAGAAGTTACCCAGGTCAGCGGCAATGAACGGAACCCAGATCGCGAACAGGCTGTTCCGCAGATTGATGCCTTTGGCCACCAGGTATATGGGGAACCAGTCGGCGACGAAGAACCAGACGGGATCGGTGAAACTGCGGGCAATGATAGTCGCCCAAGTCTGCGGAAGCTTCAGCAGGTCGCGCCAGCGCTGCCGCTGAGCCGGCGCGCGGGCGAACTCTCCCTGGTCGGCGGCCAGCATCTGGCGCTCGGCTTCGCCGATGCGCGGGTGTTTGTCTGGGGAGTAATAAAGCCATCGCCAGCCCAGCAGCCAGCAGAACCCCAGTACACCGGGGACCATAAAGGCGGGCCGCCATCCCCAGCGGAAATAGATCCAGAGGACAAGAAAGGGGGCGATGGCGCCGCCAACCGAAGAGCCGCTATCGAAGAACGCGGTTGCCAGCCCACGCTCGCGCTGGGGAAACCACTCCGAGACGGCCTTGGTGGCTGCCGGCCAATTAGCCGACTCGCCCGCGCCCAGCAGGAAGCGGAACGTGGCGAAGCTGTAGAAGCCGCGTGCCAGAGAAGTGAGCATCGCAACCACGGAGTACCAAGCGACGGTCAGCGTCAGGCCGCGCCGGGTGCCGATGCGGTCCATCAGGCGCCCGCAGAGCGTCAGGCCGATGGCGTAGGCCACGCGGAAGGCGACCACCAGGTTGGCGTAATCGGTGTTGCTCCAGTGATATTGGATCTGCAGGTAGGGCGCGAGCAGCGAAAGCGTTTGCCGGTCAATGTAATTAATGACGGTGGAAGCAAAGAGCATGCCGCCAATCCACCAGCGCAAATGCCTGATCGGGCTTGGCCGGGTGCGGGCGAACTGTTCCGGGGTAGCCATCGGAGCTTATTTTGCGGCTCGCAATGGTTCGCTCAGCAGGCTGGCGGAAGCGTTATCCAGATACACGGTGGTGTTGGCATGACGGCGCAGAATGGAGGCGGGTGATTCCGGAGTAATCGCGCCTTCCAGACATGCTTTGGCCGCGCGCGCTTTACGGGCGTCCGGAACCACGGCAATAATCTCTTTGGCCTTCAATATCTGCTGCACCGACATGGAGACCGCCTGCCGCGGCACTGCCGACACGTCTTTAAACCAGCCCTCTCCCACCTGCTGGCGGCGGCAGGCTTCATCGAGGGTGACGATGAGGTAAGGCTGCTCGGTTGCGAAATCAGCGGGGGGATCATTGAAAGCCAGGTGCCCGTTTTCTCCAATCCCCACGAAGGCCACATCTATCGGCGCGGAATTGAGTTCGGCTCCGACACGCTGCGCCATCTGCTCGGGATCCGATTCATTGCCATCAAGGAAACAATAGCGTGTGATTCCGGTCCTGGAGATCAGGCGCTCCTTCAGGTACTTGCGGAAGCTGGCGGGATGAGTCATGGGAAGCCCGATGTACTCGTCGAGATGAAAGAGTTCAACTTTCTTCCAATCAATGTCGGACATGTTGGTGAGGGCTTCGAGAAACTCGAACTGGGACGCGCCGGTAGCAGCAATAATGCGGGCACGATCGCGCTGGGCAATCGCGCTGCGTATGGCTTTGGCCGCCTGTTCGGCGGCCGCCTGGGCGAGCGAAGCTTTATCGGCGAAGACTTTGACCTTCACATTTGTCTCCTGCTCACAGTGATACTGAGGTTGCGATAGTAACATCAAAGGCTCGAATCCGGGGGAGCGCCATTGGTCAGCAAGCAGAAGAATTGAAGAAGCCGTTGACAACGTCGGTGAGCGGCGTACACTGCCGCCGAACGTGCGAGTCGCTGAAAATGGGAGTGCGAGAGATAATCAGTCCGCCAGGGACGCACGCGTGAAGGAGCACAATGAGCAAATCAGAAACAAAGATTGACCGCAGGACTTTTCTGACTGGGTCGGCAGCGCTGATCGGCGCGGCCATGGTTCCCACGGCGGTTTCCTACGGCCGGATCCTCGGCGCCAATGACCGCATTTCGCTTGCCCACATCGGACCGGGCAGCCGGGGCCAGGAACTGGATTGGATTATTGCTCAGCATAAAACAACCCATATCGTTGAAATGACGGCTGTCTGCGACCTGTGGAGCGTTCACCGCGAACGGGCCGTCACGGAAAATACGCACTATTACGGCCGCGCCCCGCGCGCTTACCAGCACCTGGAGGATGTCCTCGCGCTTCCTGATGTTGACGCGGTGGTAATTTCCACGCCCGAGCACTCCCACTCGCCCATTCTGAAGATGGTGGCGGACGCCGGCAAGGACGGCTATGTTGAGAAGCCGATGGGCAACGTCCTTGCCGAGGCCAAGGCGGCGCGCGATTCCGTGAAGCATCATAGCAGAATCGTCCAGGTGGGCACGCAGCATCGCAGCGAACCGTACCCCCGGCTGGCGCATGACCTGGTGCAGACCGGGGCTCTGGGAGAGGTGAGCAAAGTAGAGATAGTCTGGAATTATCACGGGCCCCGGTGGCGCGGGCGCCCAGAGTCAAAACAAGTGCGCGAACAAGACGTCGACTGGCGCAAATGGCTGATGACCAAACCTTATCGCCCATTCGATCCCCAGATTTACTGTGAGTTTCGCCTGTATAAGGAATTTTCCAGTGGAATTCCCGACCAGTGGATGAGCCATGCCACCGACCTGGTGCATTGGTTTATGGACGACAATTTCCCACGTTCGGTAGTGGCCCACGGCGGCATTCTTGCCTGGCATGATGGCCGGGAGAATCCTGATACTTTCCAGGCTCTGCTGGAATATCCGAAGGGCTTTCTGGTGAGCTATTCCACCAGCTTTGGCAACGACGCCCCGTCCTTCACGCGGTACATGGGGAAGAAGGCGACGCTTTTCAATCACGGCGGAGAAGGAAGCCCGCGTTACAGCCTGGTGGAGGAGAAAGGGAATCACGAAGACAATCCGGAGATTGATAAGCAGCGGGCGTCGAAAAACATTCTCCCGCCCGGCGAAACCAAGCTGCCGCCCATGGGCATGGGCGACCTCACGCTGGAGCATACGGCCAACTGGTTCGAGTGCATGCGTTCCCGCCAGCAGCCGCATTGCACTGTGGACAACGGTTTTTCGCATTCCGTCGCTTGCATCATGGCCGCACAGGCCTACTGGTCGGGCAGGAAGCAGTACTGGAACGCTACGACAGAGGAGATTCAGGACCACCCAGTGGAGGCATGATTCTTCGATCAAGGGAAGTCCGGCATTAAGAGGGAGGAGTTGAAGCAATCGCTCCTCCCTTTACCTTTCAAGGGCCACGCCCCTTCCCCTACCAGATGAACTTCAGGGCAAACTGAAGCTGCCGGTTGGCGGCGGCGGTACTGCTGATCGTGTTGAAAGACCCAATCTGACTGATATCCGCCGGCCCCACAGGGAACCTGCCGCTGGAGTCATATTGTGGATAGGTGTCCACGAAGGGGCTGGGCA
>DATJFA010000467.1:0-5254 GCA_035496015.1 Terriglobales bacterium
ATGGCCTGGTGCGCCTTCAGGCAGAAGCGGAATTCCGCCGGCGTCTCCGCAATCCAGTTCTGCAGGCTCTTTTCGCTGGCCATGTGCCGGAAGGTGTAGTTCACCTCCACCGCGTTGAGGCGGGTGGCGTAGTAATTCAGAAAACTCTTCTGGGGCAGCTTGCCTGGATAAAAAGCCGGCTTCCAGGCGGGATATGCCCATCCCGAAGTGCCGGCGTGCAGCGTGGCCATGTTTCACTCCTGCGTTAGTCCCTGAAATTATATGCGCCGGTGGGACAGGTAGCCTTCGTAATCGCGGCAACCCCGGGAAATCATGTTATAAGTCTCATTTATGGGCAGCATTCGCAAGGGCTCCGTCCACCTGTTCCGCTTTGCCGGAGTTGACGTCTTCCTGCACTGGTCCTGGTTTCTGGTGGCAGCTTATGAGATCAGCGCCGGATCAAGTCGATATTCGTCGCTTGTCTGGAACGCGGCAGAGTATCTGGCCCTTTTTGCCATCGTCCTGGTCCACGAATATGGCCACGCCCTGGCCTGCCGCCAGGTGGGCGGAACTGCCGACCACATTGTCCTTTGGCCCCTGGGCGGCGTGGCTTACGTGGATCCGCCGCCGCGTCCCGGCGCCACTCTGTGGAGCATCACCGCCGGACCGTTGGTCAACGTGGTACTGATCGGGGTTTTTGGTCCTATTTATCTATGGATGAGCTCTGCGGGCACATCGCAGGTCATGCCCAATGCGTACGCGTTAGCGCTGGTAGCGATGAAGATCAACTTCGGGCTGCTCGTCTTTAACCTCTTGCCCATCTACCCGCTCGATGGCGGCCAGATTCTTCGCTCCCTACTGTGGTTTGTCCTGGGACGCGCCCGCAGCCTGATGGCCGCCACCGTCGTCGGCTTTATCGGCGTGCTGGGCCTCATCTTTTTCGCCGCATATATCCGCTCCGGCTGGTTTGCCATCTTGGCTGTGTTCATCCTCATGAACTGCTGGGCCGGACTGCGGCAGGCGCAGGCTTTGTCAAAACTGGCGAAACTTCCGCGGCACCTCGGCTATGTTTGTCCCACCTGCAAGGCTTCACCTCCCATCGGAAATTTCTGGAAGTGCGCTGCTTGCGGCCAGCCCTTTGATACTTTCCAGACCGGCGCGGTCTGCCCTCACTGCTCCTCCCGCTTTCCCGCCACCATGTGTCTGGACTGCCGACGCATGCACCCCATGGAGGAATGGGCTGGGTCAGCTGCGGTCGCCATCTCGCGCCCCTAGTCTCCTGCCATCTCAGATGGCTCCGGCGGGCAACCCCGCTCCCCATATTGGACTCGTCCGGGCAATCCTCTCGAAATTGGCGACGATTGCCTGGGCACGTGGTATTGCCTTCTTCACTGCCGGCAGCGAGAGCGATGCGTCATGGCTGGCCTGGCTGTCCCAGGCCTCCGTCACCCAGAGCACATTCGCCTCCGCCGCATCTTTGGCTACGATATAGCTCAGGCACCCCGGCATGTCGGCCGCGCTTTCTGTCAAGATTGCAATCAACTCCCCACGCTTCCCTGCCACTGCCGTTAATTTAACAATCAAGCCATACATTTCTGGGCTCCTAAGCACGCTCCATCGGGCCGCGCCGCTCCCTGGTAGGTGTAGGTCATGGGGCGAGGGCCGGGAAGATAGCTGGTAGTCAACTCCGTAATCTGAAACCCCGCTCCCGTGATCAGGTCATCCACCTTGCGATTCAGATGACATCCGCCGGTAGCATGCTTCCACACTGGCGTGAGCCGGTCCTGCCAGGCGGCCACTTTGCCCTCCGGAGCCCGCCCATGTTCCACAAAAATGAGCCGCCCTTCCGGTTTCAGAACACGCCGCATCTGCTGTAGCGCCTTGCTAGCGTTGGGAATGGAGCACAAGGTCCAGGCCATGACCACGGTATCAATGCTCGCTTCCTCCAGCGGCAGCGGCTCTTCCGCCGATTGCGCGATGAACTCAACCTTCATCGGCCCAACCACCCTCTTCGCGGCCATTCTCTGCAGTTCCAGCGATGGATCCACGCCGAAAATGTGCTTAACTTCCGGGGAATAGAACGGGAGGTTCAGGCCGGAGCCGATGCCAATCTCCAGCACTTCGCCACGCGCCTGCGGAATCAAGGCCGCCCGCACCTTCGCCGCGTCCTTGTTCTTCATTGCGAGATCAATAATCCTCGGCAAAAGATATTTTCCGTAGAAGCCCATGGCGTGTTTTCTGTACCGCTGTTCTCTCTCTGACTGTCATCTCGCTGACTGTCATCCTGAGCGGAGCAGACCGATTCGCTTGCGAATCGGTCTACGCAGTCGAAAGACCTTGCGTTTTTTATCCTGAGCGAGCCCGCCTCGAGGCCTTGCGTGACGCGAGCGAGCGAAGGACCTCCGCCTTCTTCGGAGCTGCTTGCTTCCTCTGCGGACGCGTCGCTTCCTCTCCTTCCACCGCTCCCAACTCCGGCAGCTTCTGTTTCAGCTTCAGCACTGGCTCAAACAGATCGCCCTTTGCCTCCACCCGCTTCAGCACATCGTTGCTCTCGAACACCAGCAGCTTAGGATCCTTCTTCTCCAGGCAGCGCTCCACCTCCTCCCATTCCACGGGGGTGGAAACCGTCGGCCGCTCCTTGGCCCGCAGCGAATACACGCAGATCGTGGTCTTGTGATCGTCGTTCTGGCTCCAGTCCACCAGCACTTTGTTCACCCGCAGCGTCTTTTTCATGTCGGAAACTACCAGTTCGGGATGCTCACGTTCCAGGTGCCGCGCGATGGCGTGCGCCACTGGCTTGGTCTGGTCATAGCTGGTGGGCGTGTTCAGCGGCACATACACCTGCAGGCCTTTCGAGCCGGAGGTTTTGGCCAAGCACCCCAACCCAAAATGCTCGAAGATTTCCCGTACCCATAGTCCCACTTGGCAGCACTGCACGATGTTGGCGGGCGCGCCAGGATCCAGATCAAACACCAGCATGGTGGGCTGCAGGATCTCTTCGCCCAGCGACAAGGAAGTATGCAGCTCGATGTCGGCCAGGTTAGCCGCCCACACCAGCGTAGGCAGGTCCTGCACCAGGCAGTACTTCATCCAGCGCTTGTTGCCTTCGCTCCACACTTCGGCCGTCTGCACCCAGTCTGGCCGGTGCGACGGGCAATTTTTCTCATAGAAAAACTGCCCGCTGACCCCGTTGGGATAGCGTTTCATGGTCAGCGGCCTGTTATGCAGATGGGGCAGCAGCGCGGGCGCTATGCGCACGTAGTAGTCAATCACCTGCCCCTTGCTGAATCCCGCTTCCGGGTACAGCACCTTGTCCAGATTGGAGAGCTGCAGTTGCCTCCCCTGGATATCAACCATCTGCGTTGATCGGCTCACAATTTGCTTCCTGTCCAGCTCCAGTAGAGACGCAACTCGTTGCGTCTCGGGAGAGTAGCTGGTAGCTGGCATAACCCCGGGGTCAATCTATCACCGGTACTACGAACTACTAACTACCAACTACCAGCTACCTTCTACCCACTATCTTTTCGATGCCATATCACAACTGCCCGGCAGCAACCAACATCCAAGCACCTGTGCCAAAGGCCGACGAAAAACCGCTGCCCGTAAGCTCCTCCATGGCGCCGGACTTCCCCCCGGAGCAGCAGCGCCTGTTCCGCGAAGTCTTGCAGGTGCTGAACCAGGGCGGCATTCCCTACGTCGTCTCTGGCGCCTTCGCCCTGCAGAAGCACACCGGAATCTGGCGCGACACCAAAGACCTCGACGTTTTTCTGCCCGCTCAGCACGTGCCCGTGGCCCTGGAGTGCCTCATCAACGACGGCTTCGAGTGCAGCGTCGTGGATCCCGTGTGGCTGGCCAAGGCCCATCGCGGCGACTTCTATGTGGACCTGATCTGCGGCATGAGCAACGCCGTCATCATCGTGGAAGACAGCTGGATCGAGCGCGGCATGCCCACGGAAATCGTGGGTGTGCCCGTGCGCGTACTGGCCCCCGAAGAACTGATCGCCTCCAAGCTGTTTGTCACCCGCCGCGAGCGCTTCGATGGCGCTGATATCGCCCATGTCGTTTACGGCACCCGTGGGCGCCTCGACTGGGACCGCCTGCTGCGTTTGGTCGGGTCGCACTGGGAAATGCTGCTTTGGGCGCTGGTCCTGTTTCGTTACGTTTATCCCGCGCGCAGCTCCTATGTGCCCTGTCATGTCTGGAACGGCTTGCTGCAGCGCTTTCAGCACGAGCTGGCCAATCCCGATCCCTACGCCAAGTTCCGCGGCAGCCTGGTGGATGAAAAGATGTTTGCCATTGATGTGCATGAGTGGGGCCTGGACAACCTGGTGGAAGCCTGCCGCGCCCAGCGCCAGCCCAAGCTGGCGGCCCCGGCCAGAATGGAATGCCCACTTCCCCAGGACCAACGGAAGGCTTCTTAAGATCCATGAGAATCGCCGCCACCGCGGACCTGCACTTCACGCCTCAGAACTACGACCGCATCCGCGAGCAGATGTCGCGCGTACGCGACCAGGCTGACCTGCTGGTATTGGCCGGCGACCTCACCAATTACGGCAAGCCTCAGGAAATGGAATCGCTGCTCAACGCCCTGGTGCGCATCCGCCTGCCCATCGTGGCCGTGCTGGGCAATCACGACTACGAAAGCGGCCAGGAAAACGAACTGATGCGGATGATGACCGAAGAAGGCATCAAAGTGCTCGACGGCACCGCCTATGAGCGCGACGGCGTGGGCTTCGCCGGCACCAAGGGTTTTGCCGGCGGCTTTGGCCGCGGCGTGCTTACCGCCTTCGGCGAAGCCCCCATCAAGGCTTTTGTGCAGGCGGGCATTGACGAAGCTCTCAAACTGGAGCGCGCCATGGCCCAGTTGCGCACCGAAAAGCGCATTGTGGTAATCCACTATGCCCCGGTCGGCGCCACCGTGCAGGGCGAGGCCGCCGAAATCTACCCCTATCTCGGAACCTCGCGCTTGGCCGAAGTGGCTGACCGCCACGGCGCCAACCTCGTCCTCCACGGCCACGCTCACCACGGCTGCATGGAAGGCAAAACCACCGCCGGCATTCCCGTGTACAACGTCGCCTTGCCCCTGCTGCAGCTGCAGAACCCGCCCGTTCCCTACCGCGTCTTCGACATCTGACGTGTAGCGCATTGTTGTTACGCGGGCGCCCCCCGCGACCGCCTTGCGAAGCAAGGCGTCATTCCGAGGGCCTTCAGGCCTGAGAGCCTGCCCTGAGCTTGCCGAAGGAAATCTCGCGTGCACTATCACTGCCCATGCTTT
>DATJFA010000468.1:0-6339 GCA_035496015.1 Terriglobales bacterium
ACCGCGCGCACGCGGCGGTTGCCCAGGTGATCAATGTCGTCCACGGCGCCGATGTTCTTGCGCAGCTTGAGCAGGTAGCGAATGGTGGCGTAGAAATCCTCCGACTCCAGCGTGCGGTTGTCCAGGCTGGTGGCGTCACCCTTCTCAAACAGCTTGATGTTGAACTTCAGCCGGCCTACGCGGGAGAAATCGTATTTGCGCGGGTCGAAGAACATGCCGTGGAACAGCGACGTGGCCGTGTCCAGAGTTGGCGGGTCGCCGGGGCGCAGCTTGCGGTAAATTTCGATCAGCGCTTCCTGCGGGGTCTTCACCGAATCGCGCTTCAGGGTCTGGCTGACCACCGTGCCCACGTCGTCGCGCTCGGGGAAGAAGATGTGCAGTTCGACCACGGGCGAGTCCAGTACTTTGCTGAGAACTTCCGGCGTGATCTCGTTGTTGGCCTCGAGCAGCACTTCGCCGGTAGTGGTGTCCACGATGTCGCTGGACGCCCAGGCGCCTTCCAGGTCGTTGGTTTCGACCTCGATCTCGCTGATCTTGGCCTTGTGAATTTCCTTCATGATGGCGGGCGTGATCTTGCGGCCGGCGTGGGCGATTTCCTCGCCGCCCTTGCCCGCGATGCGGTGGGTGAGCTTCAGGCCCAGCAGGTTAGTGGGCCGCTCGATGCCCGGCTCCAGCGTCCAATAAAGCTTCTTATCGCGGATGGCCAGCCGGTCAACCGTGTAGAAGGTGCGCAGAATATCTTCGCTGGAACGCAGGCCCAGGGCGCGCAGGAAAATAGTGCCCAGGAACTTGCGCTTGCGGTCAATGCGCACGTAGAGAACGTTCTTCTGGTCGTACTCGAACTCCACCCAGGAACCGCGGTAGGGAATGATCTTGCCCAGGAAGTAGGTGCGGTTGTTGGCGGTCTCGAAGAACACGCCCGGCGAGCGGTGCAACTGGCTGACGATAACGCGCTCGGTGCCGTTGATGATGAAGGTGCCGTTCTGGGTCATCAGGGGCACGTCGCCGAAGAAAACTTCCTGCTCCTTGATGTCGCGGATGCTCTTGTTGCCAGATTCCGGGTCCTTTTCGAAGATGGTGAGGCGCATGGTGACCTTCAGCGGAGCCGAATAGGTCATGCCGCGCTCTTCGCACTCATTCACGTCGTACTTCAACTGTAGCCCCACCGGGTCGCCGCACTTGTTGCAGAAATCGGGCGTGTTGGCGTTGTAGGTGCCGCATTTAGAGCAGAGCACGTCGCCGGGATGGAACGGGTCAGTGACAATGGTGAAGCCGCAGTTCTTGCAGGTGGAGCGCAGGTGGTGCAGGCCTTTCAGGTGGCCGCACTTGCACTCCCAGTTGCCAATGCCGAAATCCACGAACTCCAGCTTGGAGACTTCGCGGAAGTCGGTGATGGGAAACACCGACTGGAACACGGCCTGCAGTCCGGTATCGTCGCGCTCGCTGGGCAGCCGATCCATCTGCAGAAAGCGGTCATAAGAGCGCTTCTGCACCTCGATGAGGTTCGGGATCTGGATGGTGGTTGGAATCTTGGAAAAATCAAAACGGGGGCGAAAAGCGTTGTTCTTGTTCGGCATCTACGAACTCCAGAAGTTCAGAGCAGCGCCAGGCTGCGATTCAAAGCGAATAGGTGAGTGGCCGGGCGTTACCGCCGGTCACGAAAAACTTCTAATCTCACAAAAAACACGAACACCCGCGGGGACAAGCTCTCCCCCGGGCGCCATTTGCGGCACTGACGGTTAGCTGAATTGTATTTTTCCCGCGCCAGTTTGTGTGGCCTGCCATGCCCCAGCTGCCGCCCGGCCGCTCTGTCTTTTCCGGTCCGGCCCTGGTGCTCGCCGCTTCGCGCGAAGTGTGCTGGCTCGCGCTTGCTCGTGAACCGGGAGCAGTACTGAATTAGATGAGCTGAACTGCTCCCCGGGTTCACGGAAATCAATCGCCCCCCACCCGGCTTCTGGGCCCAGACGCCCGAACGCCATGCATGGCGGACAACGATAATACCTCTAAGTAGCGCCGGCATCTTGCGGGCTGTCCGGCGGGCATCCCGCCCGCCTGTGGCCGCGTAGAACGGCGCTACCGCCGCAAACTATTTCACCTCGACGACTGCACCCGCCTCGGTGAACTTCTTCTTGATGTTCTCGGCCTCTTCCTTGGAGACGCCTTCCTTCACCGGCTTGGGCGCGCCATCCACCAGGTCCTTGGCTTCCTTCAGGCCCAGGTTGGTAACTTCGCGCACCGCCTTGATGACGTTGATCTTGTTCGCGCCCACTTCCTTCAGTATGACGCTAAACTCGGTCTTCTCTTCGGCCGGAGCCGCGCCCGCCGCAGCGCCCGCCCCGCCGCCGGCCATGACCACCGGAGCCGCCGCCGCTGCGGAAACGCCCAAACGTTCCTCCAGCTTCTTTACCAGCGCCGCCGCATCCAGCAGCGACAGCCCGACTATCTGCTCTTCCAATTGCTGCAAATCAGCCATTTCTATCTCCACCCTTCGGTATCATTTTTGTTGTTCGGTACCGTGTGCCCGGTTTCCAGTGCGCTCTCGAATCCTGCTGCGCCAGACTCGCGGCAGAAACCCGATCGCAACCCCTGGCACCTGATAACCAAATCCTTACGCTCCGGCGGCTTTCTCGCCGGCGAACTTGTTCTCCTTCACGCCCTGGTTAATCACCACCGCCAGGTTGCGGCCCACCGCATTCATGGCCGTTACCAGCCACTGCGCCGGGGCATTGATCAGGAACAGCAGCTTGGAGTAAATCTCCTCCCGCGACGGCATGGTAGCCAGCGCCTGTATCTCCTTGGTGGAGATGACGCGGCCCTCCAGCACGCCCATTTTGAGGCTGAGCTCCGGAGTGTCCTTGATGTACTTGGAAATCGCCTTAGCCAGAGCCACCGGGTCGCCCTCGGTATAGGCAATGGAGTTCACGCCCTCCAGCCCCTTCAGCGCCTCTTCCACCGCCGTGCCCTTGGCGGCGCGCTCGGCCAGCGTGTTCTTGATGACGCGGTACTTGCCGCCGGCCCCGCGAATCGCCTTGCGCAGCTCAAAATCCTGGGCTACGGTCAGCTTCGCGAACGTCGCGATCACCGCGCTGTTGGCGCTCTTGAACTCCTTGCTCAGCTCTTCTACCTGCTCGATTTTTTTCGCTCTCGAAACGGCCATATCGAATCCCTTTTAAGCTGACTGGCTATCTGGCTGCCTAGCTGTCTCGCAATTCCGTTCCTGGCCAGGCAGCTAGTCAGCTAGCCCGCCAGTTAGCTGGTTCTACGCCTTGGCTGCTGCCTCCAGCGCCGAGGTGTCAATGGAGATGCCCGGCCCCATGGTGGAACTCAGGGTCGCTCCCTTGATGTACTTGCCCTTGGCGGCCGCGGGCTTGGCGCGAATTACGCTGGTGATCAGCGTGGTGGCGTTATCCACCAGCTTATCGGGCGTAAACGACATTTTGCCCACCGGCACGTGCACCAGCGCCGTCTTGTCGGTGCGAAACTCCACCTTGCCTGCCTTCACTTCCTGAACGGCGCGGGCGATATCGAACGTTACCGTCCCGGTCTTGGGATTGGGCATAAGCCCCCGCGGGCCCAGCACCTTGCCCAGCCGACCAACCGACTTCATCATGTCGGGCGTGGCCACCACGGCATCGAAATCAGTCCAGTTTTCTTTCTGGATCTTCTCCACCCTGTCCTCGCCGCCCACGATGTCGGCTCCCGCATCCTGCGCCTCGCGCACCTTTTCGCCGCTGGCGATCACCAGCACGCGCTTGGATTTGCCCAGGCCATGCGGCAGCACCACCGTGCCGCGTACCATTTGGTCCGCATGCTTGGGATCAACTCCCAGCCTCAGTGTGACCTCAACCGTCTCGTCGAATTTGGCGTACTTCACCTTCTGCAGCAAGGGAACTGCGTCCTGCAGCGGGTAAGGGCGGTGCTCCACCGCTTTCCGCGCGTTGGTGATGTTTTTGCCTGCTTTGCGTGACATTGTTGCTCCTTGTCTCCCACCGCCGTTCGTTGCTCTGAACGGCCGTAGTTTTGCGACCACTGCCTGTGTGGGGCCGGGTCTTTGACCCGGCCTGGACGGGGCAAAGCCCCATCCCTACACAATTTCTAATTAGGCCGTGACATCGATGCCCATGGAGCGCGCCGTGCCCTTCACGCTCTTGATGGCCGACTCAATCGAGGCGGCGTTCAGGTCGGGCATCTTCTGCCGCGCGATCTCTTCCACCTGCTTCTCCGTCACCTTGCCCACCTTGTCCTTGTTGGGCGTGCCCGAGCCTTTGGCGATGCCCGCCGCTCGCTTCAGCAGCACCGAAGCCGGCGGCGTCTTGGTGATGAAGGTGAACGAGCGGTCGTTCCATACCGTCACCACCACCGGGATGATCAGCCCTTCCAGTTCCTTGGCGTTGGTGCGCGCATTGAACTGCTTGCAGAATTCCATGATGTTAATCTGCGCCTGGCCGAGGGCCGGACCCACCGGCGGCGCCGGCGTGGCCTTGCCCGCCGGAATCTGCAGCTTCACTTGTCCAATTGCCTTCTTAGCCATAAATCAGCTATAGCTCCTAGCTTCTAGCTCGCCGTCAGCGCCAAACCCACGGTCGGCACGAGCTTCTTGTTCACCGGATCAACCACCACCCCCAACGTTTCCAGGGTGTGCGCTCCCAAAACTTCCATGTCGCCTGACTCCGCCATTACCACGTTGTCGCCGCCGGTAAAACCGTCGCTGGCAACGAACACCGGAGCTACCTCCCGCTCGATCAGGTGGCCCTCGATCGTCCGAAACTGCATTCGCCGCACCGGCCGGATGCCCAACTGCTCCAGCTTTGACCGCGAGATCCAGCTATAGGCCGCGCCCTTATCCACCATCACTTCCATTTCGGCAACCCGCGCCGGCTCCGCCGGGTTCCAAACGCGCAACTTAGTACTGAACGTGCCCATACAGACCACTTGCGGCCAAACTTACGCCACTTTCTCCACCTGCCCGAACTCCAGCTCCACTGGGGTAGCGCGGCCGAAAATCGTGACCATGATTTTCAGCGTCTCGCGGTCCTCGTTCACCTCGTCCACCACGCCGGTAAAGTTGGCAAACGGGCCCTCGGTGATCTTCACCTGCTCGTTCTTCTCGAATTTGACTTTGAGCTTGGGCTTGTCCTTGCCCACGCTGACCCGGTAGACGATCTGATTCACTTCCTCTTCGCTCAGCGGCGTGGGGTCGTTGGCGGTGCCCACAAACCCGGTGACCCGGGGCGTGGATTTCACCACGTGCCACACGTGATCGCCCTGCCCGCCGCTGCGGAACCCGCCCAGGTCCATCTCCACCAGCACGTAGCCGGGATAGAACATGCGCTCGCTGGTGTACTTTTTGCCGCCGCGCACTTCGGTGACCGGCTCGGTGGGAATCAAAACCCGCCCGATCTTGTCTTCCAGGCCAAAGGCGCGCACCCGCGACTCCAACGACTCTTTCACCTTGCGCTCGAACCCGGAGTAAGTGTGCACGATGTACCACTTCATGTTCGGGTTCGCCGGGCGCTCCATTCCGGGCACGGCGACTTCCGCCGCGCCGTTCTTGGCCTCGTTTTCGGCCTGCGCCTGCTCTTCGATTTTGTTTTCGTCTGCCATCTAAACCGTCTTCGTCTGCCTTGTATTCCGACTAGCGGTGCGACAAATAGCGCAGCAACTGGTCAATGCTCTTGCTCAGAACCGTGTCCACAATCCAGAAATAAAGCCCGAATAGGAAGACCGTAATAATCACCACCGTGGTGGTGGCCCGCACTTCCTTGAAGGAAGGCGCGGTGACCTTCTTCATTTCCGTGCGCACGTCGAAATAAAAGCTCTTGATGCGCTGCGGCCACGACTTCATCCGCTCGCCGAAACTGCCTTCAAATCCTGCTGCCGCCACTGTTTTCGCCATGAACTTCCTGTTTCCTTCTTTACTGCTTCAGCTACCGGCCGTGCTCCAAATTCTGGCAGGGGCGGAGGGATTCGAACCCCCAAGTCCGGTTTTGGAGACCGGCAGTTTAGCCGTTGAGCTTACGCCCCTGGGCTAATTGAGTAATTTGGTAATCGGGTAATTGTGTAATTTGTGCGGACTTACAACACTCACAGAAATTACAAATTACCAATTACAAATTACTCAATTACAAATTCACTTCACCTCTTTGTGCGGGGTGTGCTTGCGGCAACGCCGGCAAAACTTGCTCATCTCCAGCCGGTCCGGCGTTGTCTTCCGGTTCTTCGTGGTCGAATAGTTCCGCTCTTTGCACACCGTGCACTGCATGCTGATAATTTCCCGTGGCATCCGTCACTCCCTGTGTGGGCACGGGGCTTTGCCCCGTGCAGGCGGGGCGGAGCCCC
>DATJFA010000469.1:0-3837 GCA_035496015.1 Terriglobales bacterium
AAGCCTAGGGTGCGAATTTCCAGGCCGGAGTTGCTGAAAATGTAATGAAAGCCGCTCCAGGCCATGATTACCGCCATTATCAGGAGCAGGATCGGTAGAACCAGGATCAGGCGAACCGTCAGATTGGGAGCCGCAACGGCCAGCGCCGCCATGAGCACAATAGGCAGCGCCATTACCGCCGCCCACATTTTTGAGCCGTGTACTTCGTCGGCGATCAGGTTCTCCGCCAGCAACTGCGGGCCGCGCCGCGTGCCGACATAGACCACCAGCAGTACGAACAGCGAGCCAAAGCCCGCGACCAGGTAGGGTGCGACGTGGACGCCGCGGCCGTAGAGGTTGTATTTCACGATGCCATCGGCGGCGCCGTAGAGAATGCCAACCACGACATAAAAGAATCCCAGCAGCGTCCAGGCGGACAAGTCGGGCTGCGTGGCGCGGTACGCCACAATGGTGGAAAGGGCGGCTATGGCCGTAATCGCAACCAGGATGAACACCAGAAAGCCGTTGGGGGTCATCCAGCCATTGGGCCGCCCGGCGAAATCAAAGTGCGTGGCCAGCCTCATGGGCAGCCGGTCCCACACCATGAACAGGCGGATCGCGGCCGCAGGCAGGCCCAGCCACAGCACCCAACTGAACAGCCTGTAGAGCGAGCGCGCCATGGTTAGCTGCCTTCCTTGCCTCCGGCGGTAGAACTCGACGCCTGCTGAGAGGGCGCATCCTCCATGCCCGCCATTTCCTCCCAGCGGTGCACATAAGCAATCCCGTGCTCATAGCGCGTAACCACCACTTCCGCACCTTTAGCGATGGCGCTGCTGTCCTCGCTGCGTGCCGCTGCCGCGTGCCGCGTTCCTCCCTGGCTGTAAGTAATCTCGCCCGTTCCCCCGGCGCGTACGGGACTGCTCACCTTCCCCAGCACTCCCACCATTTCGTAGTCGGCGGGATCCATCGGGTGTTCGCTGGACATGAGCGCCCGCAGAAAAGCAAAAATGATCGCCGCTCCACCAATGCCGCTCATGATGGCCACTCCAAGTCCAAGCAGGAACCATACGGTGGAATAGCGAGTGAGCAGGTAGCCGGTGCCCCCGAACCAGGCGAGGAAGATGGTCAAGGTCAGAAAATTGAACACTGACACCTGGGCGGCGCCTCCGTGCCCCACGTGCGCGGGTGTCCCGCCGTGGACATGCGGCCCCGCGTGCCCCACGTGCCACTTGAACGGCAGGTGCCAGCGCAAGCCGCCGCCCAGGAACGAGAGCACGCTGAAGGCGAAGCCCACCACAAAGCAGACCAGATAGAAGTTTTCCCAGGTCATAACTCTCGCCTCCTTTGCCCGTTGCCTTTGAGGGCCAATTCGGCTGCGTGATTCCCGTGGCGGTGATGCTCGGGCTTCAGCACCTGCAGCAATCGGTCCACCAGATTCGGTGTTTCCAGGATGGCGCCCAGCAGCACCAGGCAGCGCCGCGAATCTTCGTGCTTGGCCGCTTCCAGCAGCGCCCGGCTGACTTCGACGTCGCGGCGAAAACGCTCGGCGCCGCTGATCAGCCACAGGTCGAGCTTGTCTTCCAGTGCGCCCAGGTCGGAAATCAGTTCGTTATGAAAACCTTCCGGGTCGTCCACCAGGTAGCCGGGGTGGACTTTGAAGAAGCGCGCCAGCAGCATGCGCGTGGAATTGGTGAGATGGGGGCGGGCTCCGCTTTCGATTTGCGAGAGGTACGACTGGCTGATGCTCTTGCCCATCTCCTTCCCGATCGCGCGCACAATCTCCTGCTGGGTGAAGGCGCGGCCGTAGCCGCGCAGCGTGCCCTCAACTTCGCGCAGGTAGCGGATTTTTTCTCCCAGTCGCATATTGCAATATGCGATATTAATATCGCTATTTGCAATTACCGTCAAGCACTGAATACCCCGCGTTCTCAACGCTTTGCCGCCCAACTGCTCTGACACCCGCCGGTGGCGAGGCTTTGCTGGTGCCACTTTGGGAAATCAGCTCAACCCCTCTCTGCCCGCGAATGTTGCTGCCGAGCTCCCGAACTCATCTAAGAAAAGGGGAACTGTATGCATTCGTGGCTGCGAAATCGGCCGCTCCTCGCCTATCTCTTCGCCGTGCTGGTGAGCGGAGTAGCCCTGGGCGTGGTGTTGGGCCTGGAAAAGGTGGTGGGCTACATCCCCCTGCTCTTCCTTGCCTTTGTGGCCCTGGTGGAAGCCTATGCCGGCTTTGGCCCGGCGCTGCTGAGCGTGGGGGTCTGCATCGCGGGCTCATTCTGGTTGATGAGCGCTCACGTCATCGTCAACGAGCACCTGCACAACTATGCCAAGCTGGCGATTTTTCCCATGGTCGCGGTGGCGGTCATCTATCTCATGGAGACCAGGCGACGGGAGCGGCAGGCCGCCCGCGAGCAACTGCTGGAGCTCTCCACCCTGCTCGAAAGTATGCCGGAGGCAGTATTCATCTTCGACCGTAACGCCCGCGTGGCCGACGTAAACCGCGCCGCCGAGCAGATTTGCGCCTGCACTCGCGAGGAACTGACGGGCGCGCACGCCAACTTCCTCGCCCGCCACCTGGGCGTGTACAAGCAGGACCAGCCCACCGCGGTTTCCACCCTGGCGGTCACGCGGGCGCTGCGCGGCGAAACGATCCAGAATGAAGCGCGTTCACTTTCCAATCCCTCGGATGGCTCAGCCGTGGATGCGCTGGTTTCCGCCAATCCCATGCGCGACAGCGAAGGCGAAATCATTGGCGCCCTGCTGCTGGTGCGCGACGTCACCGAAATCAACCAGCTGCAGCGGCGCGTTTCCGATACCGAGCGCCATCTCGCCATCGGGCAGATGGCTTCCGGCATCGCCCACGATTTCAACAACGTACTGAACACCATTACCCAGGCCACGGCGCTGCTGCAGTCACGCCCGGAGCAGAGCGATGACCAGCGCTTCTACCTCAGCATGATCGATAACTCCGCTCGCCGGGGCGCGGAAATCATCAAGCGCGTGCGCGAATACATCCGCGGCGGAACCGGCGAGACCGCGCTGGTAGACGTACGCCAGCTCATGCAGGACGCGCTGGAACTTACCCGCCCCATGTGGCGTGGGGTCAACAATCTTGCGGTGATCACGGAATTCCAGCCGGTCAGCAGGGTGCGGGCCAACGCCGCCGATTTGCGCCGCGTCTTTACCAACCTGATTGTGAATGCCATTCAGGCCATGCCCGAAGGCGGGCAACTGACACTGCATTGCGAAGAACATGGTGGCAGAGTCCATGCGCGGGTGCAGGACACGGGCTCCGGCATTCCATCAGAACAGCAGAAGAAGATCTTCCTACCCTATTTCACCACCAAAGCAACGGGCACCGGCCTGGGCCTTTCCACCGCGCAAAGGATGCTGCTCGCCCATGGCGGCGACATCAGCTTCCACAGCGAACCGGGCAAAGGCTCCACCTTCACCGTAGATCTACCCGCCGTAGCCGAGCAGGAATTGGGCAAAGTGGCCTAAGTCATCCGCTGCTGGACCGGCCTACGGTTCAGCCTCCTGGGGTTCACCCGACCATGCGCCGGTTTCCGGTCTTTTCGCGGGCGCCGTCGTCATTACCCCCACGCCAACCAGCACAAGCATGGTGCCGATGATGGTGCGCGGTCCAATCGCTTCCCCGCCCAGAAAGTACCCGACTAACACCGCAACCACTGGATTAACATAGGCATAGGTTCCCACCCGTGTGGGCGATTCGTGATGGATGAGCCACACATACGCGGTAAAGGCGACGATGGATCCGGCCACAATCAGATAGGCCAGTGCGAACCACGCCTGCCGGGAAACTGCCTGAATATGAACCCCGCGGAATTCGCCAAGAAG
>DATJFA010000470.1:0-12112 GCA_035496015.1 Terriglobales bacterium
ACCTATTTTGGCGGCTGGCGCATTGTGCACACCATGGGGCAGAAGATCACCAAGCTGAAGCCGTTTGGGGGCTTCTGCGCCGAGGCGGCCGGTTCCATCACGCTGTTTGGAACCGCGCTGGCGGGCATTCCAGTGAGCACCACTCACACCATAACCGGCGCCATTGTGGGAGTGGGCGCGGTGAATCGGCTGTCGGCGGTGCGCTGGGGCGTGGCCGGACGCATTGTGTGGGCATGGATTCTAACCATTCCGGCAGCGGGTCTGGTGGCGGCGCTCACCTTTTGGTTGATTCACCTGGTGCATCCTGGGGCATAAGCGAGCACTGCAGGCAGCACTCGGCATTCAGCCCCTCCGAGTTATAGCGATGACGCGCATTCTTCTTTCCTGGAGCAGCGGCAAGGACAGCGCCTGGGCGCTGCAGGTGCTGAAGCAGAGGCGCGAATACGAAGTTGCCGGGCTGCTGACCACATTCAACCAGGCCGCAAATCGCGTGGCCATGCACGCGGTGCGGCGGGAGTTGGTGGAAGCGCAGGCGGAGGCAGCCGGTATTCCGTTGTGGCCGGTGGAACTGCCGTGGCCGTGCGGCAATGCGGATTACGAGGCAGCGATGCGTGCGGCCTGCAGCAAGGCTGTTGCCCAGGGGATTGAGGCGGTGGCGTTCGGGGACTTGTTTCTTGAAGATGTGCGCGCCTACCGCGAAAAGCAGATGCGCGATACGGGACTGCGGCCGCTGTTTCCCATCTGGGGGTTGCCAACGTCAGAACTGGCGCGGCAAATGATTGCCGCCGGCTTGCGCGCGAAGCTCACCTGCGTCGATCCTAAAGTGCTGGACGCGAGCTTCGCGGGGCGGGAGTTTGACGCGGAGCTACTGCAGGACTTGCCGGCCGAGGTGGATCCGTGTGGCGAGCGGGGTGAGTTTCACTCCTTTGCCTACGCTGGACCGATGTTACAGCGTGGACTAGAAGTTGCTGTCGGGGAGGTGGTCGCCCGGGGAGGATTCGTTTTCGCGGATGTAAGCTGGGCAGCTTCTCACACGGGCGGGGGCGCCCGCGCCACAAATGCATCGGTTTAGCGGGTGTCGGGCTCAGGCGGGCACCGAGACGTTACTTCCCTTAACTTTTCTCAGGAACTTGTCGACCTCCTGCGCGGTGGGCAGGGAGGGCTGCGCTCCCTTTTTGGTGACGGACAATGCGGCTACGGCGCAGGCGAAGGTGGCAGCTTCCACCGGGCTCTTGCCCTGAAGCAGGCCGACGGCCAGAGCGCCGTTAAAGGCGTCGCCGGCGGCGGTGGTATCAACAGCACGCACGCGGTATGGGGAAATGTGCTGGCGCACGCCGTCGCGCGTAGCCAGGTAAGCACCCTGCGCGCCCAGCTTGATAATTACGTGACGTGGCCCGCGGGAGAGCAAATCCTCGGCACATTGTGGAACCTGGGCGGGAGAAAGGGCTTGTGCCGGATGCCCGCACAAAACGCTGGCTTCGACTTCATTGGGAGTAAGCCAGGCGGTCTGGAGAAGGAGCTTGGGCGGCAATTCGCGGGCCGGCGCTGGGTCCAGCATCACCGGAATGTTCTTCCGATATCCCATTTCCGCGACGTAAATCACGGTTTGCAGCGGCACCTCGAGCTGCAGCAGGATGATGCCCGCGGAATGAATCAAAGTTTCAAATTTGGCCAAGTCAACAGGCAGGAGGCAGCCATTGGCGCCGGCGACAACGACGATGCTGTTCTGGCCGGCGGGATCGGTGAATATAAGAGCAGTGCCGGAGGGTGTTTCGGGCGCGCAGGTAACGCCGTGAACGTCCACTCCCGCCTCCCCCAAGCCGCGACGCAGGAGTTCGCCATTTTCGTCGTCTCCGACCTTGGCGATCATGCGCACCGGGTAGTCCAGCCGGGCCACGCTGACCGCCTGGTTGGCGCCCTTGCCACCGTGGAACCGTTCCACGCTGGTGCCGGTCACAGTTTCACCGGCAACGGGAATATGGGGAACGCCGGCGACCACATCCAGATTGATGCTGCCGATTACCACCACGGGTTTGGGCATGACCACCAAAGGTTGAAGGGTTCCTTTTGCGAGCCTGAGAAGTAAGGGGGCGCGTAATACTAAACCGCCGTGCCGGGGCTTGCCAACATTTTTGTGCCTCCCTCTGCTCCGGATACTAGAATCGGAACTAAGGCGGACAGGAGCGGGAAACGCAGAAGCTTTGCGAAGCGAGCGGGCTTGAGCAAAATGGAAACTGAGGTGTAGGGTAAAGCCCGACGGTTCTGGGCTGGGCGCTGATTTCTCGGAGAATTGATGCCGACACGCGAAACAAAACGGATCACCATGCGCCAGATAGCGGCGCGAGCGCGCGTGTCTGTAGGGACGGTATCGCACGTAATCAATAACACCGCTGGGGTACGCGAGCCGGTAAAGCAGCGCGTGCTGGAGGCCATCGAGCGCCTGGGTTACCAGCCCAGCCTCTTGGCCCGCGGGCTGCGGCGCAATCAGACCACCATTATCGGGGTCATCATTCCCGACATATCCAATCCCTTCTTTCCCCTGGTGGTGCGCGGGGTGGAGGACATCGCATATCAGAATTCTTACCGCCTGATGCTGTGCAACACCGATAACGACGCGCAGAAGGAACAGGTGTACTTCAATGAGCTGCGGGCGTATCGCATGGCCGGCCTGATTGTGATTCCCTCAGCGGACAGCCGGCTGGTGGCCTTAGCCGGCGGCACAGGCGGCGAGCTACCCGTCATTTGTCTGGACCGGTGCCCCGAAGGCTGGAAGGGCGACACGGTCACGGTGGACAACGAAGAAGGCGCCTACCAGGCCATCCGCTACCTGCTGGAGCTGGGCCACCGCAGGATTGCCTGTATCGCCGGGCAGTTGCATGTAACCAGCGGGGTGGAACGGCTGAAGGGCTTCAAACGGGCGCTGCGCGAGGCCGGCATAAGCACGGCTCCGGAATACATTCAGGAAGGCCGTTTCGACCGGCTGAGCGGATACGAAAAGGCGCTGATGCTGCTGCAGTTTTCGCCGCGTCCAAGCGCGATTTTTGCCGCCAATGATCTGGTGGCGCTGGGCGTGCTTGCGGCCATGCGCGAACTTGGCCTGCGCTGCCCGGAGGACGTTTCGCTGGTTGGTTTTGATGATCTGGAACTGGCCAGCTTTACCAATCCTGCGCTCACCACGGTGGCCCAACCTGCCTATCAGATGGGAGCACGGGCGGCGGGGCTGCTGTTTGAGCGCCTGCGGGGTGAAGGGATCGCCAGCCAGCGCATCGTGATGAAGGCCACGTTGAAAGCGCGCGACTCCACCGCCGCGCCGGGGCGCAGCTGATTGACGAAGCCAGCATGACCCACTCAAGCCAAAGTCGGGCTTGAGTGGGCCACCAGCGCGGCCTCAGGATGACAAAGCAAAAGCAGGCGAGCTGCGCTCGCCCGGACAGCCGAGGGCGGCTGTCCCCACACAGGTGTTGCCAGGCGGGGCAAAGCCCGGCCCCCATGCGGAGGCGAGACGCCTCCGGGACAGCCGGCAGTATACCGGCGCTACAAGGCTATTTGGCGGGGCCGGCAGAGCTCGTGCCTGTCCCGGTTACGAACAGCGCCCGCACCTTCTGCTGCTGCATGAGGTTTTCGAAGTTGACCAGGTCGGTGTTCACGATGCCGGACCAGCGGGCAAGCTGTGCGTCGCTCTGCTTCTTCAGGTTGTCAAACTCCTGATAGGCCACAGCGGTGGGCGCGGAATCGTTATCGCCCTCTACGTAGTTGGCCAGGTAGGAGAGCTTGGCGTCCAGCCCGGGCGGATAACGGAGAGAATCTTCGTTGGCGGAGATTTTCATCTGCACCAGCGCGTCTTCCACGTCCGCTATCTTCCCATCGAGTTGCTGGCTGGCGGTATAGACCAGCTTCGCCCCACCCTCGCTGCTGGCAAGGTGCTTTTGCAGCTCGTGAGTTTGGGCTCGTAAATCCCAAATCTGATTCACAGCCTCATACACCCGCGTCAACTCGGCCTGAATCTGGCGGGTAAGGGTGACTTGCTTTTCCAGGTCGGCGAGGGAAACGTGCTCCCGCGGATCCAGCTTGACCTGTAAAGGAGCGGTGTAACTCTTGCCATCAACCGTAAGCCGCACCTGGTATTCGCCCGGCAGCACCATGGGACCCCTGGTGCCACCCTGGTATTCGTAGAGATAGTAATTGGGCAGTCGCGGCACCTCCTGGTAGCGCAGGTCCCACACAAAGCGGTTCATGCCGGCCTGCAACTCCATCTCCTTTTTGGGCTTTTCGTCGTCGGGGTCGGCGGGCTCGTCGAGGTCCTTTACGTCTTTGCTGGTGACCTTGCGCACCAGTTCGCCCTTGGAATCCAGAATCTCGATGGAGGCCTGCTTGGGCATGGATTTCAGATTGAAGTAGATTTCCGCGCCGTTGGGCGGATTCTCACCCTCGTTCATAGGCTTGTCCCAGCTATGCGGCATGCGCACGCGATACGCCGTAGCCGGAGTGTAAAGGTGTACGTCCTGCTGAGCGATAGAGGAGCTGTACTGGCGCAGCGGGGTGATGTCGTCGAGCACCCAGAAAGCGCGGCCATGAGTGGCCAGGACCAAATCGTTATCGTGGATGACCAGATCGTGCACGGGGGTGGTGGGAAGATTTAACTGCAGGGACTGCCATTGCTTGCCACCATCGTAGGAGACGAAAACGCCGGTCTCGGTGCCGGCGAAGAGCAGGTCTTTCTTCTTGGGGTCCTCGCGCACGGCGCGCACAAAGACGTTCTCCGGAATGCCGCTGGTGATTTTGCTCCAGCTCTTGCCGAAGTCCGTAGTTTTGAAGATATAGGGGTGGTCGTCGTCGTTCTGGTGATTGTCCACGGCCACGTAAGCGGTGCCGGTTTCGTGGGGCGAAGCCTCAATCAGGTCCACGCGGCCCCACTGTGGCATCGGTTTGGGAGTGATGTTGGTCCAGTTCTTGCCGCCATCACGCGTGAGCTGCACCAGACCATCGTCGGTGCCGGCCCAGATGAGGCCCTTCTGCAGAGGCGAGACGGCGACGGCAAAGATGGTGTCGTAATACTCGGTGCCGGTGTCGTCAATGGTGATGGGGCCGCCGGAGGGCTGCTGCTTGCTCTAGTCGTTGCGGGTCAGGTCGGGGCTGATGGCGGTCCAGTGCTGGCCCTGGTCGGTGGTTTCGAAGATGCGCTCACCGGCATGGTAGAGCAGGTTGGGATCGTGGGGCGAAATGAGCAGGGGAGCGGTCCACTGGAAGCGGTGCTCGAGCTTGGAGGCGCCCACCGCGTCGGTAAGCTGGGGATTTAGAGAGATTTCCTTGACTTCGCCGGTGTGCTTGTTAAAGCGGGTGATCTGGCCCTGGTATTCGCCGGCATAGACGATCTCAGGATCCGGAGGATAAGGAGCAATGTAACCAGATTCACCGCCGCCCACGGGGTACCAGTCGCGCTCGCTGATGCCGCCAATGGAACCCTGGCTGGCGATGCCCACGGTGGTGTTGTCCTGCTGCGCCCCGTAGATGTAGTAGGGGAAGCGATTGTCTGTGATGACGTGGTAGAACTGCGCCGTGGGCTGGTTGTCCTGCTTGCTCCAGGTAGCGCCGCCATCGACGGTAACCGTGACGCCGCCGTCGTTGGCGGCAATCATGCGTTTGGTGTCGGAGGAATCAATCCACAGGCCGTGATTATCGCCATGGGGCAAGTGCACTTTGTTGAAGGTGTGGCCGCCGTCGGTGGATTTGTGGAAGTCAACATTCATGATGTAGAGCGTGTCCGGATCCTTGGGATCGGCGAAGACGTGCATGTAGTACCAGGCGCGCTGGGTGTAGCGGTGGTCAGGGTTGACCAGTTCCCACTTGTCGCCGCCGTCGTCGGAACGATAGAGGCCGCCATCCTTGGCCTCAATGAGCGCATAGACGCGTTCCGAGTTGGAGGCCACGGCCACGCCCATCTTGCCCCAGGGCGCTGCGGGCAAGCCGTGCCCGGTCAGCTGCTTCCAGGTGGTGCCGCCATCCACGGAACGGTAGAGGCCGCTGCCGGGGCCGCCACTGTTCAGGATCCAGGGCGTGCGCCGCACCTGCCACAAAGAAGCGAATAGGATATTGGAGTTGTTAGGATCGTAGGCTACGTCAATGCCGCCCGTGTTTTCATCCTTGTAGAGAACTTTGTCCCAGGTTTTGCCGCCATCGATGGTGCGGAAGATGCCGCGCTCGCTGTTAGGGCCATAGGGGTGGCCAAGGGCAGCCACAAAAACGATGTTTGGGTCCTTGGGATTGACAATGACCTTGCCAATAGAACGGGTGTCTTTCAGGCCGACGTTGGTCCAGGTTTTGCCGCCGTCCAGCGACTTGTAAACGCCATCGCCCTGAGCGAGGTTGCCGCGAATGCAGGCTTCGCCCGTGCCTACGTAGACGATGTTGGGGTCGGACTCGGCCACGGCGATACTGCCGATGGAGGAGGAGCCCTCATGGTCGAAGATGGGTTTCCAGCTCAGCGCGCCGTCGGTGGATTTCCAGACGCCGCCGCCGGTGGCGCCGAAATAGTAAGTGCTGGCATCCCCGGGCACGCCCACGGCAGTGAGCGACCGTCCGCCGCGGTAGGGGCCAATCATGCGATAACGCATGCCCTTTTCTTCTTCCTTTTTCTCTTCCTTGGACTTCGACTTCTCAGTTGCGGCCCGGTTCTCGGCAGAGGTTTCAGCGGCTTTTTCGCTCCGCTGCTGGGCATCAGCCGGGAAGGACTGCAGGATGACGGTGAAAAGAGCTGCTAAGGCAAACAATGACATGGCGATGCGAGGGAAGCGCATGAGGGTTTCTCCAGGGAAGATTCGAGCCGAGTATCGTATTCCACGGGGCGGGGGACAATCAATCGCGGTACTTTGACCCTGAGCCGCGGACAGAGCTAGCATTTGTAGAAAGACTACCCGCCCGTTCCCGCCTAATCCCGATGGCGGTGGCTGGTTCTTAACCCCAGGTGCTGTATGCGTAATGTTCTGAGAGAAATCTGGTCCGACCTTGAAGGGCAGGATATTGCCGAGTACGCAGTAATGGTGGGCGCGCTATTGGTGCTGCTTTTCGGCCTGATGCGCGCGCTGTGAACAGGGCCGGTGAAACCTTCCTGCAATGCTCTTTCATTGACCCAGAATTAATGCGTGCAGTAGAGGATAAAAGCGTGTTATACATGCGCTGCTCCTGAAGCAACGCGGCAGTCCGTTGCGCGGTGGGATGTTCATTCCGCCGCAGCTTAAAGACATTCCAAGCTGGGACTAGGGGCGCAACTTCTTCTTCGGTTGGAGCGCTGGAGGAAAGGACTGTTCCCGAGGGAAACGTTTGCGGAGATGCGGAACGATGAGAGAACTTGTGCGGGGCAAGAATGTAGTTGCGGTTTTCCCTCTCTTGATGCTGTTGACGTTTTCGGGATGCCATCGCACCTCCTCCGGCCCGATGTCGGAGCAGTCAAATGTTACCGGGCTGGAAGAATGTGACCTGGCCGGCTACATTCCGTGTGTCGAGCCAGCCGCTTTCCTCTCGATTCTTGTTCCTGATAGCGGTCTCTACCTGACCTACTCCAGCGAGTGGGTCCCAGGCAGCCCGATGGGGAGCGCAGCCGACGCGCGCACGCTGGGCCTGGGTGGCTGGTCCATCAATTTCGTCCAGCGCTATGACGCGGGTCACCGGATTCTGTTCAGCGGAGATGGCTCGTGGCGCGTCGCGGACAGTGTAGCCCTGCCCTCAGGGGAGCGTGCCGTTCCCAGTTTCGACGGCAGCGTAGCTTACATTTTCGACTCCGCCGGCCATCACGTGCGCACCGTGGACGGCCATCTGGGAACGGTGTTGATCAGGTTCAGCTATGACGCAGCTGGCCGTTTGACGCAGGTAGATGGCGTTCAGGATGGTGAGCCGGTGCACGCGTCAGTGGAGCGAAACCCGGACGGCACAGCGCGCGCGCTGGTAGGCACGGATGGGGGTACGACGGCGCTGGCGGTTGATGAAAAGGGACAGCTGGCGAAAGTCATAGACCCAGCCGGCGGGATGACGCAAATCGAGTGGGATGGCGGGCGGGTGGTATCGCGCACCGATCCCCTGGGCGGTGTTGCCCGCTATAGCTACGATCCAGCAGGGTGGCTCACCTCAGTAAAGGATGAGGACGGCGCAGTAAAGCGCTACGAGAGAAAGGTTTCCCGCGACAGCATCGAGATTCAGGTGGTCACCGCACTGGGCCGGCATTGGTCCTATCGCTCGCAATTCAGCAGCGAAGGGTTACGCCGCACCTTTGTGGCACGCGACGGTTCGACGAGCACGGAAACCACCGATTCCCACGGCACGCGAAAAATCCGGCTCGCAGATGGAACAAATTGGGAGATTGGAGCGGTTGCGAACCCTGTATGGGGGCCGGCGGCGCCCATACTGACGCCCATGGTGGCAACGCGGCCGGACGGGGTTGCTTCGCGGCGAGAGGTCAAATATGCCCTGCAACCGCAGGCCCGGCTTCCTTACCGGCTAGCGGGAACGGTCACCACCACCATCAACGGACGACCCTGGGTTGAAACTTTTGATCCAGCACGGCGCAGCAAGACCCTGGAAGATCCTGCCCACCGCCGCACGACCTCAAACTATGACGCGGAGGGGCGCCTGTTGAGTCAATCGGTCCCCGGCGAGGCGCCGGTTTCATACACCTACAACGCCGAGGGCCGTGTCAGCAGCGAGACCCATGGGAGCGGGCAGCTTGCGCGAACTACGGGTTTCAGCTACGACGCGGCTAGCGGCGAGACGACGGTCACATGGCCGGACGGCACGATGGAAAAAACGGCTGTCGACCGGGGTGGACGTGCGGTAAGCGTGTCGGCAGGTGATGGTTCAACGGTGGTTCGGGGTTATAACTCCGGAGGCCGGCTGACGCAGATCCAGCCGCCGGGCGGATTGAGTTTCACCCTGGGGACCAGCCCCGCCGGACGTCCCACCGCTTTTGTGCCGCCGATGGTTGAGGCAGACTCGTCCGCAGAGACTATGTCCTATGACGGGGACGGACGGTTGATGGAAATTTCCGGGCTCGGAAAACGCTCGATTGCGCTGGACTACGATGACAGCGGGCGTGTGGCAAGCTGGACCTTTGACCAAGGCAAGCTGACGGTTTCTTATGACGATCGGTCTGGCTTGCTGAAACAAGCCAGCGATCCCGGCGGTGTGGTCACGAGTTATGGATACAGCGGGAGCTTGCCCAATCGTCTTGCGTGGTCTGGGCCGGTTAACGGCGCGGTCTCCGTAACCCTCGATGCGGACGGACGGCCCACCGCCGAAAGCGTTAACGGAGCAGGCAGCGTGGACTTCGCCTACGACGCGTCAGGCGAGCTCACGAAGGCAGGGCCTCTGACCCTGACGCGCGACGCTGGCAGCGGCCTGGTGACTCACACGGCCATGGGAGTCGTGGAGACGACGCGGCAGTTTGACAGCAACGGCCAGCTGGTACGTTCCACCACAACGGCGGCCGGCAAGCCAATTCTGGATTTGCGCTACACGCGTGACGCCATGGGCCGGATCAAGACGGCGGCGGCGACCGGCAGCGACGGCAAGGCCTCAACCACTGAATACTCCTACGACCGGGCGGGACAGTTAGCCGCGGTCCGGGTCAGTGGCCGCACGCTGGAAAGCGAGAGCTACGATCTGGCCGGCAACCGTATCACGGTGGCTCGACCCGGCGGCAAGCTGAACGCTTCCTACGACGACCGCAATCAGATGATCAACTGGGGCCCGGCGCGCTACACATGGGCTCCGGACGGTCATCTGATGAAGCGAGGAGACGGCCGCGAGACGACCGCGTTCACATTTGACGATTTTGGCGCATTGCGCGCAGCCACGCTGCCCGGCGGCCGCGAAATTAAATACCTGGTGGATGATGCCGGCCGGCGCGTAGGACGCGCGGTGGCCGGGAAACTTGTGGCCGGGTACTTGTACCGGCTGGACGGCTCGCTGGCAGCGGAAACGGATGCCAGCGGGAAGATCGTCGCACGGTTCGCTTACGACGAGGAAGGCCGGCTTGCCCTGGTGCAGCGCGGGGGCGTGAATTACCGGGTGATCACGGATGCGGTTGGCAGTCCTCTCCTGCTGCTCGACTCGCGCACTGGAGCCGTTGCCGATGCCATCACCTACGATGCGTGGGGTTCCGTAACGCGAGAAACAGCGCCCGGCGTTATTCCTGTAGGTTTCGCCGGCGGCTTGCGCGATTTGGACACCGGCCTGGTTCACTTTGGAGCGCGCGACTACGATCCCGGCTCCGGGCGCTGGACGGCCGCAGACCCGCTCCGCTTTGATGCGGGAGATGCCAACCTTTACCGATACGTCGCCGGCGATCCGGTCAATGGCTCGGATCCAACAGGCCTGGCGGGCGGCAAAAAACCGTCGCAGAACAAGCCGCCACAGAACAACAACCCGCCTCCCAACGGCAATCCGCCGAACAATCCTGATCCTGCGCCCGACCCTACGCCCTGGCACTGCAGTTCGCCAAACGGCCCCTGCCAGGGTCCGGGAAAAGGTCCGCAAAACGACTGGGGCTGCGCCCACGGGAGCTGCGGCCGCGGACCCAACGGCTTCTGGTGTAAGGCTATGCACTGCTGGGGGCCAAATGGTGGCGACCTCTGTCTGGGTTTAGGTGGGGTACCGTGCTCCTGGGGCGAACCGCATCTCACCAATCAAGCCGGCGTCCGCTTTGATTTTCAGGCTGCGGGGGAATTCCTGGTCGCGAGCTCACCCGACGGGAAGTTCGTGATTCAGGCCAGAGAGGAGCCGTTGTTTGGGAGGACCGACGTCACTTTCAACACCGCGGTGGCGGCCAACGTGGAGGGCGACAGGATAGGTGTCTATGCCAAAGAACCAGTGTTCCTGATGGTGAACGGAGCCGCCCTCAATGACCCGGAGCTGCGGGAGCGGCGCCTGCCCCATGGCGGCATTCTGGAACGCCAAGGCGGACTGGTGAGTTTAACGTGGCGCGACGGCAGCAGGCTAACTGCCATCCGAATCGGGAACACAGTGAATTATGGTTTCGTGCCCAGCGCGGCCAGAAGCAGTCTACAAGGCTTGCTGGGCGGGGATGCAGGGAATCGCGGGAAGGAGTTGGTGGGGCGCGACGGAGTCGAATTGAAGCGTTCCGATCCAGGCTATGACAGCAAGCTATACCAGCAGTTCGGCAAGAGCTGGCGGATCAGACAGGCGGAGTCGCTTTTCCACTACTGGCCGGGCGAAAGCACGACGAAATTTACTAACCTCAAAATTCCCTCGCGTTCAGTAAGCGCGGCGTCGCTGTCTTCGGCGTCACGCTCCAAGGCCGAGGCGATTTGCCGGGCCGTAGGTATCCGGACGCAACCGACGCTGGACGACTGCATCCTGGACGTCGGAATCACCGGCATGCCCGCGTTCGCGGCCGGGCCGGCGGCGGGGGCTACCGGCGCAGCCCTAGTAGCAGCGGCATTTGCGCCCACACTTCCGTCCCAGCAGACGCGTACGGCGGTGAACGAACTCAAGCTGGGACAGACTGAGTCGGGCATGATTCGCTCGGCGAAGCAGCGCGACAGCTATGGTTTCAATGTCAGCGCGGGACAGATCGTGTACCTGCAGGCGCACGGACCCTGTATCAAAGATCTGGAATGGAGCCTGCTGCGGCCCGATGGGAGTCTGCAAGGGTACGACCAGCATTGCAACGACCTGGGACGCCAGGTGCTGGCCAAGGGAGGCCGCTATGTTGTTGAGGTAGGTTCCCATCCCAGCTCTAATGCGAGTGGCGCTTACTCCTTCAGCATTTTGCCTGTGGTTGCAACCACCCCGCGTGCGCTCACCCTGGGCACGACGGTGAACGGCGCGATTGGACACGTAGGGGAGTGGCAGGATTACACCTTCACGGCGCACACAGGGCAGACGGTGTACCTGCAGGCGCACGGGAACTGCATCCCTGATCTGGAGTGGCATCTGCTGCGGCCCGATGGCAGCATTCAAAGCTACGACCAGAATTGTCATGACATCGGGCGCCAGGTACTGGCCAAGGCCGGCAGCTACGTAATCCGGATTGGCTCCAAACGAATGGCCACGGGCAATTACTCGTTCACGACCATACCCGTGCCCACGCCGGCGCCTCGGC
>DATJFA010000471.1:0-4914 GCA_035496015.1 Terriglobales bacterium
TCAGTCATGCCGATGCGGGCCGCCCTCGAACCCCGCCTTCGGGCGCTGCGAGGAATACGCGGCTCAACAACTGGCTGTCTCCAGGTTTTAGCCGTCAGCAATATCGTGACACGATAGAAGAGGTATTGCGGGGCTTGCCAAAGGACGTTTTTCAAAATTTTGACCATCGCCAACCACGATAGAGGAGAGAAAATCGCCTGTCCCCATTGCGGCAGCGACAACGTGGAACAGCGCTGGGCTGATTTCTATGCCATAACTTCGAAAAAGAGCGCCGCCTGACAGCTAAGCCGGCCGGCATGACCAGCTTGCATTTGCACCATGCTGCGGCATTGACCACGCACCGGCTGCCGGACTAATGTGGCGGAAACCCCAGACCCACGAAGGGCCTTTTCGCCCTCCAAGGAGGTACCTATGAGGCGGCGCTCGACCTCCGACCCAATCTCAACTGGAACCGAACAGCACACACCAGAACGCGACGAACAGCTCCGCCGGCGCGCCTATTTTCTCTATGAACAGCGCGGCCGGGCGGACGGACACGATGTGGACGACTGGCTGCAAGCCGAAGCGGAACTGAAGGGCAAATCCAAAACCGCGGCCGCTTAACACATCTAACGCAGAGGACGCGGAGAAAATAGAGTTCCGGCATTTGGGGCTTCTATTTCTTCGCGCCCCCGCGTTGTGATTTGGTAAATTTTCATGCCGCCGGGGAGAGATTTGGTTGAAGTTTCTTTTCCGACGGAGTCGGTTTCCTCCTGCGAGCTCTGCACTCTTCTTCTCGACTCGAACCTTCACTGAACAGAGGTATATACTGGCGCGCCCGACCGAGCCCTCGGGCCGCAGGAGAAAAGATGCGCCTCATCGCTCTGTTGTGTTTTTTTTCGTGCGCCGCCATCGCGCAGAATGCGGCCCCTGGCACGCAAGCTGCTGCTCCACACGAATACCTTCTAAAAGCTACGCCCAAGACCGTGGCCTGGGGCTACTACGACGCTGCCGCGCCTCCCGTCCTGCGCATCCATTCCGGCGACACGGTGAAGTTTGAAACTCTGATAACCAACAGCCCCGCAGGACTGGAGAAAGCGGGCCTTCCTCCAGATCAGGTGCAGCAGAGCCTGCGCGACATTTACAAGGAGGTTACGAACAAAGGGCCGGGCGGGCATATTCTCGACGGCCCGGTATACGTGGAAGGCGCCGGACCTGGGGACACGCTGGAAATACGCATTCAGGAAATCGAGCTGGCCATTCCCTACGCCTATAACGCCTTTGGCCCCACCCGCGGCTTCTTGCCCGAAGACTTCCCCTACCACCGGATGAAGATTATCCCTCTGGACGGCGAGCGCATGGTGGCCCACTTCGCGCCCGGCATCGAAATTCCGCTGCACCCTTTTTTCGGCAGTATGGGCGTGGCCCCTCCCTCCGACTACGGCCGCATTGACAGCGCCCCGCCGGGAATTCACGCCGGCAATATGGACAATAAGGAGCTCGTGGCAGGCAGCACCTTGTACCTGCCGGTGTGGGCGCCGGGCGCGCTCTTCGAGATTGGCGACGGCCACGTCGGCCAGGGCAATGGCGAGGTGGACATTACCGCCCTGGAAACTTCACTCGTGGGCACGCTTCAGTTCATCGTTCACAAGGGCACGAACCAGAAGTATCCCCGCGCCGAAACGCCCACCTACTACATCAGCATGGGCTTTCACCCTGAACTCTATGAGGCCACGCGCATCGCGGTGGGGCAGATGATTGATTTCCTGGTCAGCGAAAAGCACCTGAGCCGCGACGATGCTTACATGCTCACAAGCGTGGCCGGCGACGTGGACGTCACCGAACTGGTGGACGGCAGCGTGGGCGTGCACGTCATGCTGCCCAAGTCCATCTTCACTAAATGACTTCGCCCGAACGGGGCGTAAGATAAGTTCACACCCATGGACTTCAAAGTTCTTTCCTCTCCAACTCAGTTCTTGCGGGAGATGACCGGCTCCACTCCCTACAATGCAGTGCTGCGCGAATACGAGCAATGGTGGGAGCAGGAAGGCCGCGCCATCTCCGACAGCGTTGACCGTGCCGGCACGCCCTGGGTGCGCATGTTCGACGCCGCCGGCAAGAGAGTGGATGAAATCCTCTACCCGCCCGACTACTGGCGCATGCTCAAGCACGGCTACAAAGCGGGAGTGCTGTGGCGCGCCTTCGAACAGCAATCGCTGCTGCCCGCCTGCCTGCTCATTTATCTGACGTCTTTTTACGATAGCGGTCTCTCCTGCCCCTATACCGTCTCGCTCTCCACGGCTATGCCGCTCAGCAAGTACGGCGATGCGAAGGTGAAGGAACGCTTTCTCCCCAAACTTCTGCGCCGCGACGATGACGTCTGGCAGGGCGCTACCTGGATGACGGAAATCAAGGGCGGCTCTGACCTGGGCGCCAGCGTGGAAACCGTGGCCGTGCCCGAAGGCGACTGCTGGCGGTTGACTGGAGACAAATACTTCGCCAGCAACGCCGGCGCCGAACTAGCCGTGGTGGCGGCCCGGCCGCGCGGCGCGCCTGGGGGCGTGCGCGGCCTGGCGCTGTTTCTGCTGCCCCGTCTGCGCTCCAGCGGCGACCTCAACTACACTCTTCGCCGCCTGAAAGATAAAGTTGCCACCCGCTCGGTTCCCACGGGCGAAATCGAGTTGCGCAACAGTGAAGCGTATCTGCTGGGCAGCGCCGATGAAGGCATCTATCTCATCCTGGAAGTGCTGAACGTTTCCCGCGTCGCGAACAGCTTGGGCAGCGTAGCTCTGGCCCAGCGCGCCATGGCCGATGCCCTGGGTTTCGCGCGGACGCGCGCGGCATTCGGCAAGCCCATCCTCGAACATCCCATGCTGCGCCGCCAGTTCGAGGAGCGTCTCCGGCAGCTGCGCGAATGCTTTACTCTCGCCTGGGAGGCGGCGCAGCTTCTAAACGAAGTCTGGAAGGAACGCCGTCCTTATTCCGAGCGCTATCATCTGTTCCGTCTCTTGGCCCATCTCGCCAAGTACTGGACCGCCGAATTCGCGGCGCAGACCGCCAAGTGGTGCATGGAGGTGCACGGCGGACTGGGTGTGCTCGAGGAATTCCGCGTTGAGCGCTGGCTGCGCGAGTCCATCATCCTGGCCATCTGGGAGGGCACGGCTCATCGCCAGTTATTGGACGCGCAGGAGGTAATCGAACGCAAGCAGGCCCACCACTCTCTTGTTGCCTATGCGGAACAGGCTGGTCCAGCGCCCGAATTGCGCGAACTCGTACGCGAGATTGACGTCCACCTGCAGCTTGCTGCCGAAGAACGGGAGTACCGCTGGGAGCCGCTTGGCATCAGGCTTGCGGAAACCGCGGCCAAAGCATTGTTAGCCAACAGGACCGAGCAGCGCCGCGCTGCTCATCCCTGAGGTAGTCAGAATCCTGGATAACTTTAATCTTCGCCGGCGAGGAAGTACCGGCGGATCATGTCAATCATCAGGGCTCGAGCCGGCCGGCTGCATATTTCACAGTAACGGGCGATGACCCTTCGCTGCTCCTCGCCCAATGCGCAGAATTCCATTCCATAATTGGGATAATGGCTATGGCGGATGGTGGCGCGCACCCGAACCGTATCGGCGGAATTGGGAAAATGCAGCTCCAGGGCCACAACATCGCCCAGGGGAATGCGTCCGGGCAGCACCGCGCCCAGGCCGCCTTCAGAAACCACGGTACAGCGGCCGGAGAGGGCGGAAACGTCGCGGTCGCCAATCACCGTAGCCACCATGGGCATATCTGCGGGAAAACGTGGAAAATGCCTTCTCATCGCTGTTCCGAACTCGTAATCACCCGCCTTAATTATCGCTGCCGGGGACGATGCTGAAAATTTACGAAAGGCTCCCCATTTGCTGCGAAGTAGTACACGTGGACCAGAGGCCATGTGCCGGGGTAATCAGCCAATAAGCGCAACTTTCTCAGCAACTTGGGTTAGTAATGGAGAGCTCTAGGCGCCGCTATTCGGCTGCCCTTGCGCTTCCTGTCGCCCTGCTTGCTCCAGTGTTGCTGCTGGGAAAGAAGCATCAGGCTCCTGCTGCGGACGAGCACAAGCGCGCCCTGCACGCGCTGAATCGTCTGACCTTCGGCCCGCGCCCGGGAGATGTGCAACGGGTGGAGGCCATGGACGTGGACAAGTGGATCGAACTGCAGCTCCATCCCGAAAAAATTGACGACAGCGCGCTGGCGTCGCGGCTGGATCCCCTCCGCACCTTGCGCATGAGTACTCGGGAGATGGTGGAAGACTTCCCACCGCAGCCGCTGATCAAGGCTGTCGCCGATGGTCGCCAGTCATTACCTTCCGATCCGCAGGAACGTGCCATCTATCAGGCGCAACTGCCGCGCTACCAGCAGAAGCAGGAGCAGCAGGCGGCGCTGCAATCCGCCAGCAGCGATTCCGGCGCCAATGCCAGCGACGATGAGCGTGCCCAGCGCCGCCAGGAGCGCATGGACGCGAGAGCCGACGCCGAGCAAATTCTCACCTTGCCTCCAGACCAGCGCATGGCGGCCATTCTGCGCCTGCCCTCGGAACAACAGCAGGTGCTGCTTCGCTCGTTGCCACCTAAACTGGCGCAGCTCATCAAGGCCAATGTGGGCGTGCAGATCGCCTTTGCCGACATCGGCGGCTGGGACCACCACGTTAACGAAGGTTCCACGCAGGGACAGTTGGCCAACGTGCTGCGAGATTTCTCCCAATCCCTGGCCGCCTTCTGGACGGACCTGGGTGACCTGGCTGAAGACACGGTGGTGGTCACTATGTCGGAATTCGGGCGCACCGCCCGCGAGAACGGCAATCGCGGCACCGACCATGGTCACGCCAATGTTATGTTCGTGCTCGGTGGACCGGTTCGCGGCGGGCAAATTTATGGGCAATGGCCGGGCCAGAAGGCCGCGATC
>DATJFA010000472.1:0-5857 GCA_035496015.1 Terriglobales bacterium
CAGGGCGCTTGTGCCCCTATTGCCTGAACGTCGCCATCTGCATCACCCAGTAGCCGCTGGGCGAGACAGGCGCCGTGGCGGAGTAAGACCCGCCGGGGACAACTGCTGGGCAATAGCGGAATAAGGCGACGTGAACTACAATTCGGGTTTACTCAGTGAAATTTCCGGGCTCCCGCCGCGTCCTGCTCGCCGCCGCGCTCCTGCTCGGCTTGGCCATGGGCTTTTACTATTACGGCCTGCTCCTGCCGCTTCGCCGCACTGCATTTCATGTGACCAACGGTTCGCCGGGAAACTGGTCCGATCTCTACCCGCGCTGGCTGGGCGCGCGCGAAGTGCTCCTGCACCGCCGCAACCCCTACAGCCCCGAACTGACCCGTGAGATCCAGCGCGGTTTTTACGGTCATGTTCTTGACCCTTCCAACCCCAAGGATCCAGCGGATCAGGAGGGATTCGCCTACCCTCTCTACGTGGTGTTTTTGCTGGTTCCTTCCATAATGATTCCGTTTACCACGGTGCAAGCGTTTTTCTCTGTTGTTCTGGTGCTGCTGGCTCTTGCCACCATCTTCTGGTGGGTGCGTGGAATGCGCTTGCGTCTTTCAGTAACCTCCTCACTTCTCGCTGTCATCGCGGTGATGAGCAGCTATCCAGTTCTTGATGGAATCCACTTGCAGCAGTTCACCTTGCTGGTGGCGGCGTTCATGGCGGCGGCCATTGCAGCTCTGGCCGGAAATCGTCTTCTGCTTGCGGGTGTGCTTCTGGCCTGTGCCACCATCAAACCCCAACTGGTCTTCGTGCTGGCGCTCGGGCTTGTTTTGTGGAGTCTTGCGGATTGGCGCGGGCGCAAGTCTTTCCTTGCAGGATTTGGGCTCACTCTCCTGCTCCTGATCGGTTCCGCCGAACTGCTGTTGCCGGGTTGGCTGGGGCTGTGGCGGCAGGCGAGCAACAGCTATCTCGCCTACGTGCGGCCCTCACTGCTGGGCAGCGTCTTGGGACCCGTTGCAGGTGTGGCGGCAGGAAGCGCCGCCGTTCTGGTCACTATTGCCTTCTTCTGGCGCTTCCGGCGGCATGGCCCGGGCTCGCAGCACTTCAATTTTCTGATTGTGACCGCCTTGTTTACTTCCACCCTGGTGGCTCCGAATGCCGGCAGCGCCAAGTACAATCTGGCGCTGCTTATTCCCGCCTGTCTTTGGCTCTTTACCTTTGGCGTGGAGTTGAAGACGAGGGGCACCCTGGCTCGCTTCAGTTGGTGGCTTGCTGCTAACGCCTTGCTTTGGCAATGGCTGTTGGCGCTGATCGTGGTAGCTGGCGTAGTGGTCTTCCGGCATCCTCTTCAACGCGAGGCGACGCTGTTCGCCGCCGCTCCGGAAATCCTGCTGTTTTACTTTCCCTTTCTGCTTTTGCCTTTTCTGTTGAGCGCCTTACTTCAGCTCAACAAAGACGCGGTCGCAGGTGAATGCGGTGCTGGGTAAGAATGGCGAGCGTTATCGCTATTTGTCGCATTCCTTGTTAACCTCAGCGGCATGAGCACCAACCCGGCGATAAGAGTGGACGCCGAGCACGGCTCCTGGACGCTCCGCCTTGTAACCTGGGTCTACATCGCGGGGCTGGCTGTGATGCTGAGCTTGTGGGGCGCTTTTCTTGCCCGGCAAACTTCGCTTCTGGGTTACAGCTACCGCTACGACTTTCTTTGTGGATACGTAGGCGCCCGTGCCATCGTTACCGGCAATTCGGGCAAGCTCTATGACCTTTCTGAACAGCACCTGCTGAGCGACGCAGCCATCGCCCCTTACCAGCGCTCGCGATTGCTACCATTCGTTTATCCAGCTTATGTAGCGCTCCTGCTCGCGCCCATGGGCTGGCTTTCCTATGCGCACGCGTTCCTGCTTTGGGACGGCATAAATCTGGCGCTCGCAGTGATTCTCTCGGTTCGCCTTTCTCAGCTGGCAAGCAACAAGAGAGAGAAAATGGCCTTCTTTTTGGCGGCCTGGACTGCCATGCCATTATTGCTTACGTTGCTGCATGCGCAATTCGGGCTGTCGCCTGCCCTGGGCCTCGCCGAAACATTGCTTGCTTTGCGAGCCGGAAAGAGCGCGCGCGCCGGAGCCTGGCTCCTGCTCGGCTTGATTAAGCCGCAACTGATTCTCGCTCCCGTTTTTGCCCTGCTTTGCTGGCGATGCTGGCGTGCGGTGGGCACCTTCGTAGCAGGTACTTGCCTTCTGGCAGCAGCCTCTTTCATTGCTCTGGGATTCTGGATTCCAGCCTATCTTCGCCTGCTTGCCCAGTTCGAGCGGCTTGGACCGGAGTTGTCCCTCTACCCCGGGGCGATGCAGAACTGGCGCGGCGCGGCGTGGGTCGCTTTCGGCCCACATGGAACGGTGTTTACGCTGTTGCTGACTGGCCTCAGCATTTTGCTGATCCTGCTGCTTGCCTGGCGCCGCTCCCACTGGGAACTCCGCCTCGCCGCTATCGTTCTGCTTGGACTTCTTATATCGCCGCACCTGTATCTGCACGACTTGGTAATCGCCATCCCCGCGGGAATTTTTCTCTATGTTGGCCTGCGTTCCAATCAGAGCATTACGGCCTTGTTCCTGCGCGGTGCCCTGGCCCTTGCTCCCCCCGTTTTTTTCCTGGCGCAGACTGGGAGCCTCGGCCCCATTCAGATTGCGCCCTGGTATCTCATCGTGCTGGTGCTGCTTACGATTGCAGTTGTTCGCGGGAAGACCCAATTCAGAGAGACGGACTCGCCCGCGGCTCCAGCAACTTTAGGCGCCTGCTCGACTTGAGGAAGGCGGTCGAGTCTGTTTGGCGATCAGAATGAAAACGAATGAGGACGCCGCCGCTGCTAACTATTGGTCGGTGGTTTTGAGCTCGCGCTTGATTTCGGCGATGAGCTTGGGCTTGAGCCGCTCCAAAACCTGGGCTACCAATTCCTCAATAGCTGAGGACCCAGTGCTGGAGTTTTCTGCCGGCTGCTGGTGCAATTGGGAAGCCACGGCTGAGACGGTGGCCCGGGTGGCGATGGCCATGGCCGCCGATTGCATCACACCGGCAACCTGGTCGGGCGCGGCTGGCCCGGTCTTGACTTCGGGGACAAATGGCGAGCCTTCGGGTTCCTCAATCGGTGATGGAGCGACCGCTGCCACACTTTCTTCGGCCGCGTTCGACTGAGTGAACTCCACCGTGGCTGCGGGCGCCGCTTGGCTTTCTTCCTCGTGGTTTTCAACGATGCGCGCCGGAGTTGCATTTTCCGGCGGTGCCGGCGCTTCGGCTTCGGCAAGGCTGGGTTGAGCCCCACCCTCCAAGTCGCGCGCCATGGAGGCCTTCTCCATCTCTTCCGCCAGGGAAATTGAGCTGTCGCGGTCTTCCACCGGTACTTCTTCCGCTTTCCAGGCCTCCTTCTCCGGGCTGGAAGCCTCAACCGGCCACGGCCGTTGTCCGACTGACACGCCCTCATCGGCCTGGCTGGGCGGTTCCATGCTGAAAGAGCTGCCGGGAAAACTGCTCAAGATGGCCGCAATTTCATCGGGCGGTGCGGAGGCAGCTTCCGGCGCCGGCTGTTCCTGGGCAGGAGGTTCGGCTTCCTCTGGTGCCGGCTCTGCCGGTTCCGCAATTCCAAAGCGAGTCGGAAACTCGGTTGCCCACTGCGTGCGATCGGCGCTGAACGCGGGATCGACGCCCGGCCCGGCATAGGAATCCGCTGCTGCTGAGAATTCAGGCGCAGCCGTGGCGGACATTTCGGGCGCCGCTGGAAAATTAGGCACATCACCAGCAATCTGCGAAGTGAAAGCGGCCGGTTCCGGCGCCTCGGCTTCGGAGGGCGCAGTCACTTCAAAACCCTGGGGCGATGAGCTGCCAACGGGAAATTCGCTCAGCTCCGCTGATCCGCCGAAATCGGCTCCTGCCGCTGCTGCGGCGGCCTTAGGCGAAGCCTGCTCCTGGGCTCCAACTTCTGTTCCCGCGTGCACGTCGAACTCAGCCGGCGCGCCAGTTGACGCCGGCGTCTCGGTTATGCGAGCTCCGAGACGGCCCAAATCTTCGCTGCGCCCGGTGGCGTCCTGCGATGCGCCGGCAACTTCCGGACCTTCGGCCGCGGGCGCGACGTCGAACTCAGCGGCTGCCGGCTGCGGCTCGGCATCCCTTTCCATCTCTTTCGCGGCGGGCGGGGTTTTCGGAGAACCGGGCGCGTAGCCCTCTTCTTCCAGCTTTTGGGTTGTGGTGACGAACTCATCCGGGGAAGGCTCGTCCCACTGTGGCTTCGGCTTAGTCTGTGGTCCCAGCTTCCCCCGGCCTTTGGCTTTGGATGGATTTGCCGCGGCTACTTCGCCGAAGCGCCCGACCGCGGCTGCCAGTTCGCTGGCTTCAAACGGCTTCACGATCAGGGCCTCAGCCCGCACCCGCTGGGCATCCTCCTTGCGAAACGGTTCCAGCTTGCCTACGGTGAGCACCACCGGGAGATTCGCCGTTGCCGTTCCTTCTTTCAGGCGTTGGCACACCTCCAGGCCGCTGTAGCCCGGCATGTAGATGTCCAGGATCACCAGGTCGGGTTCCTGCTCGCTCACCTTTTTCAGGGCAGCCGCGCCATTGCTGACGCACACCACCTCGTGCCCAGCCTCGCTGAGGATCTTTTTGCCCATGTTCTGGGCGGTCACACTGTCGTCGGCAAGCAGGATTTTCACTGCTAAGAGTTCCTCTTTTTGGGGAGTTACGACGAAAACGTTACTGTGTCATAGCCCCTAAGTCAACGAGAACAGGAACACGAAAGTAACACGGAAGGACGTCGCCATTCGAGCACGCCTGCGGTCGGCAAGTAGCTGAATTCCTACCTGCTTACCTCGCCGTCTGGCGGAGGGTTTGCCGGCTCTAAAACGGCACAAGCTTGTGCTTCTTCTTCTTTTTCTTGCTGCTGGAGGAAGACCCCTGGTCGCCGCTGTTCTGTGCGTTCTGGGGGTTGGCTTGCTGCGCAGAGCCATCTGTAGAGCTGGCTGCATCATTGACTTGCGCAGGCGCCTGGGCCGGTGCGGTCAACCCGTCACTCGACTTGGCAGGCTGGCCTGTTGCTGCCGGAGTTACCGTCCCGGCTGGCTGGGCCCCTGTCCCTGTAGCCTGAGTATTTTGGGTGCTGCCGCTGGTTGCCGATGTCAGGTCTTCAATGCCCCCGCTGTTTGAGTCGGTGCTCGCAGGGGCGGCTGTATTGCCTGCAGGTGCCGGTGATGCCGCAGTGTTGTCCGCCCCTCCACCGGTAGTTCCAGCCGCGCCTCCATTGGTTCCAGCTGCGGCAGCAGCCGAAGTGTCAGGGTTATCGCTGCGCGGAATGGGCTGACTGGGCGGCGGTGTTGCGCCTGGCTTGACCTGCTCCACGCTCACGGTGCCGCTGCCCTGGCCGCCGACATTGCTGGTTGCAAGTGCCCGCACAGCTTCCTGGGCTACCTGCGTGGCGCTGGTCGGCTTGGGATCCACCAGCGTAGGCTCGCCTACGCGTGCCGTCTCCGCCATCTCCGGGTGCCGGGTGAAGTTGTTCATCACCCGGCCAAACATGCCCGTCTCACGCCGGCTGGCCTCCTCCGCCTTATTCTGCGCAATTGCTTGCGGAGTGGGAGTGGGAACCGGCTGACGCAAGGCTTCCAGGCGCCTCTTGGCGTCTTCGGCTCGATCCATTATCGGATAGCGGGTGATGATTTCGTCGTAGGCTTTGGCGGCGTCGCTCGTAAAGTCGGCAATCAGCTTTCCCTTTGCCGTCTCGTTCAGCCTGCCCATGCGGATGGCATTGATTTCGCCCTCATAGCACTGGCCCAGCATGAAGAGGTTCTCATCAGCCTTGCTGTAGAGGGGGTACGACTGGGCCACATTCTGCAAGCGT
>DATJFA010000473.1:0-2032 GCA_035496015.1 Terriglobales bacterium
CGCTGCCGAGCTCGTGCTATTCGTAGCGTAACGCTTCGATAGGGTCCAGCCGTGCCGCTTTGCGCGCCGGATAGAAGCCGAAGAACACGCCTACACCCGCGGAAAAGATCACCGCCGCCACGATCGCCAGCGGCGATACCAGCACCGCCCAGCCCAGCAGTTTGCTGATGATGAGCGAGGAGCCTACGCCGAAGAAGATGCCGGCGGCGCCGCCCATCAGGCTGAGCACCACCGCCTCAATCAGGAACTGGCGCTGCACATCTTCTTCCGTGGCGCCAATGGCCATGCGCACGCCGATCTCGCGGGTGCGTTCGGTTACCGAGACCAGCATGATGTTCATAATTCCGATGCCGCCCACTATGAGCGACACGCCGGCGATTGATGCCAGAAGCATGGTCATCACGCGCGAAGACTGGTCGGCTAGCTGTGCTATGTCGGCCAGGTTGCGCACCATGAAGTCGTCATCCTGCCCGGAGCGGATGCGGTGCCGGTCGCGCAGCAGCGCCGTGATTTCCTCCTGCGCGGCGTAAGTGGCATCCTTGGAAACGGCGGAAACCACGATGTAGCGCAGCCACGGCTCGCCGCTCAGCTTTTTCTGCAGCGTGGTAATGGGCACAAAGATGACATCGTCCTGGTCTTGCCCCATGGCCGCCGACTGCCCTTTGGCGCTGAGCACGCCCACTATCTTGAACGGCAGGTTGGAGATGCGCACCGTCTGCCCCACGGGATCCTGGGCGCCAAAAAGGTTCTGTTGCACGGTGGCGCCGATAACGGCCACATCGGAGGCGGAGGTCACGTCGCTTTCCGTAAACGAAACGCCTTCCTGCATCGGCCAGGAGCGAATGTCGAAATACTGGGGCTCGGTGCCCTGGATGTTGGTGAACCAGTTGTCGTTCCCGAACACCACTTGCGCGGTGGTGGCGCTGCCGGGCGCGGCTTCCTTCACCGCCGGAGCCTGCTGCACGATCGCCTTCATGTCGTCATAAACCAGGGTTTTGGTCTGGCCCCATCCCAGGCGCAGGCCGCCACGGTTCACCGTGCCGCTGGAAACAAACAGCATGTTGGAGCCCATGGCGGAAATCTGGTCCTGCACCTGTTTGCTGGCGCCCTGGCCCACTCCCACCATGGCGATGACCGCGCCCACGCCGATGATGATGCCCAGCATGGTGAGCGCGGAGCGCATCTTGTTGCGCGACAGCGCCCGGATCGCAATTCGCAGAATGGATAGCAGGTCCATAACGTCCTCTCAATCCTCCACCGTGGGCATGGTCTTCAGCATTTCGGCCGCGCGGGGACGGTCCTTCACCGGTTCGTCGCGGCGAATTTTGCCGTCGCGGAATACGATGGTGCGTTTGGCGAAGCGGGCAATGTCGGGCTCGTGCGTCACCAGCACAATGGTCAGCCCGCTCTCATTCAAGGTTTGAAAAATCTGCATGATCTCCACCGAGGTGCAGCTATCGAGGTTGCCCGTGGGCTCGTCCGCCAGCAGGATGGAGGGCCGGTTAACCAGGGCGCGAGCGATAGCCACCCGCTGCTGCTGGCCGCCGGAAAGCTGCGAAGGAAAATGCTCCATGCGCTCGCCCAGGCCCACAAGCTGCAGCGCCTCTTTCGCTCGCTGCAGCCGCTCTTCCTTTTGCAGGCGCGCATAAAGAGTCGGCAGTTCCACGTTCTCCAGCGCGGTGGTGCGTGAAAGCAGGTTGAATCCCTGGAAAACGAAGCCCAGCTTGCGATTGCGGATGGCCGCCAGCGCCTTCTTGTCCAACTGCGAAACGTCGGTGCCTTCCAGCAGGTAGCGGCCGCTCGAGGGCTTATCCAGGCAGCCCAGCAGGTTCATGAAAGTAGATTTGCCGCTGCCGCTGGCGCCCATGATGGCCACGAACTCGCCGCGGCCAATCTCCACGCTCACGCCGCGCAGGGCGTGCACCTTGTTCTCGCCCAGGTCGTAGTACTTGTGCACGTCCTCCACGCGGATGACCGTCCCCGCGAGCGCCGCGCCTTCGGCATGCGCCAATTCAACCTGGCTGATCGTTTC
>DATJFA010000474.1:0-6595 GCA_035496015.1 Terriglobales bacterium
GCCGGAGGTGGAATCCTCGCACCCTCTTGTAATGCGGCAGCTCGCGATTCACCTCTTCGATGGCGAACTGCACCTGCTCGGGCGTGGGCGCGCCGGTCACGATGGCCGCAACAAAGGGCCGGCCATGCCCCACCAGCACCACCTGCTGCGCGTCCGGCAGCAGGCGCAGCATCTCGTCTTCGATCGGCTCCGGCGCAACATTATGCCCTGAGCTGAGCACGATCAGGTTCTTAATGCGCCCGGAAATCCGCCACCTGCCGCGCTCATTCACCTCGCCCTGATCGCCGGTATGAAACCAGCCGTCGCGCATGGCGTCAGCCGTGGCCTGGGGCCGGTTCCAGTAGCCACGGAACAGGTTGGGCCCGCGCACCAGGATTTCATCATTCTCGCCCAGCTTCATCTCAATCCCGGCAACAGCCGGCCCTACCCGCCCCGGTTCCACGTCGCGGGGGTCATCCATGGTACATATCGCAGTGGTTTCCGTCAGCCCATAAACCTGCAACACCGGGATGCCCAGCATCATGAAGAAGAGTTGAGTTTCGCGGGCCAGGGGCGCCGAGCCGCAAATGAGCGCCTTTAGATTCGACCCGATCATCTTCCTGCGGATGGTGGGGAAAATCATTCCGTTTCCCAGCGCCAGCCACAAGCCGCCCAGCGCGGTCCGCTGGCCGCGATCGCGCGCAAACCAGGCTTCCCGGGCTCGCGTGTAAATCAGGTTGGCCACGCCGCCGGTTTTGCGCAGCTGCTCGTCAATTCCCGCGCGCATGCGTTCCAGCAGCACGGGCACGTTCAGGAAATAATGCGGCGCGGCGGCGCGCATGTCGGCCGCCAGCGTGCCCAGGGCCATGGCCATCATCAGCAGGTTGCCGCGCTGGAGGCAGGTGAGCAGCATGATCCACGATGCGGCAAAGCAGAACGGCGGATAGTGGAACACACGCTCCTGGCCCTGGCGTCCCGCCATCAGCGAATCGAGCCGTTGCGAGGTGGAGCTCAGGATGAAATCCACGCCGCCGCCGCCCAGCACAACGCCCTTGGCTTCTCCTGAGGTGCCGGAGGTATAGACGAGGGCGACGGGATTGTTGGGCTCGATCGCAATCGGCGCCGCCAGTTCCCCCGGCGCATCGGCGGCGAAGATTTCGTCGAACAGCGCCATACGCGGCGCGCCCGGCCAATGCTGGGCCACGGACTCGCGCAGCGCGGCGTCGCCGCAACACAAGAAAGAAGGCGAGCAATCCTTCATCATCGCCACTAACTCGCCCGGGGCCTGGCGCGCATAAAGCGGAACCGCGATGAGTCCTTCGCTAAGAATGGCCAGGTCCATGGCTACCCAGCGAATGCTGTTGGGCGCGAGCAGCGCGCAGCGGTCCCCTTTCTTCAGCCCTTGCGCGCGCAGGAAATTACGCGCCGTCTGGATGAGCGCAGCCAGTTCCGCGCCGGTGGCGGAGACGGCCTCGCCGCCTGAGAGCTCCTGCAAGAGCGGGGCCTGCGACGAGTTTTCAAGGCGTGCGAAGATGTTGTCTAAGAAATTCATTCCGCTTGTTCCGGAACGCAACCCACTGGAGCTAAAGCCCGGATATATCAGGAGCTCCGATCCCCGGACTAAAGTCCGGGGCTTCCACGATTGTGCCAACGGCTTGCTGAGTGCCAGACACGACCTCTGGGGCTAAAGCCCAACTGCACAGCACACCGTTCGGCTCGGCTGGAGCCGACCCCTCCGAAATGCAAAACAGACCCACGCGCGATCGCTACGCGGCCACTCCCTCGTACGACTCAACCAGCTTCTCCAAACCCGGGCTGAACGGCGGCAAATACTCCTCCCAGCTGCGTACGCCGCCGCGCACGGGAAAGCCGGGATAGCGCCGCTGCACGCATTCCTCAAAGTAAATACCCATACGCGCCATCACCTGCAGATTCCTCACCACCGTGCGTCCGATGCCCTCGGAGATGCGCTCCCGCTCTTTCCACAGCCGGTCCAACACCACCATCAGCTTGCCTTCCAGTTCCGGATCATCCACTTCCAACAGCAGGTCGCCGTGCCCACGTTCGCGCATCAGGTTGCGGATGCGCTCATCCATGGTGATGCCGGCGGAAGCCACCAAACCGGGCATGGAAGTCACGATTCCGTGGTAGCGCGACGAAACCATGATGTTGCAGGCGCGCAGAATGCTGACCAGTTCGTACATGTTGTAGTCGTCGGAACTGCACACCGGCAGGCCGCCCAGGCGGTGTGATATCCATTCGCAGGCGCGCGTGTCCAGTCGCTCGGTTGCGGCCAGCACCACGAAGACCCGCCGCACCTTGCGAAACGCATCCACCGCGTTAGCGATGGCAGTCAGATACCGTCGGTAGGCTGCCTCCACGTCGGCTCCCGACTTATGGAAGTACACCGTCCGGTAGTGGCTATCCTTGTAAGCGCCGGTAGTGGCGCGCAGCGCATACTTGGCAAACGAGGCCTTCACCGGCCACCAGAACGGGTTAATCGGGCACACCACCAGCACCGGTGTGGTGCCGTCCCAGCCCTTTTTGCGCAACTGCTGCTTGCCGTAGTCCGCGGGATGTGGCTCGAAGGTCCAGGCGGTGTCGGTGCCCAGTTCGGTGGGCACGCCCAGGCTGCGCAGGATGCCGCGCGACTCTTCATTACGGGTGATGATCAGCGAGTCGCGGCAATAGCGGGCGCACATCCTGGCCACCAGCGGGTCCATATGTCCGGCTTCCGCCCCGTAACCGACCGACAGTTTGTTCTGCGCCGAAGCCAGCGCCAGCGAGCCGATCATCATGGTGGTAAGCGCGTTGGCGAACTTGCTCTTGAACATGGAGCCTTCGCAGGCCACCACGCCGTGGTGCTGCGGCACTTCGCGGTGCAGGTAGGCGGGGAAAACGTCCGGCAGATGAGTCTGGCGCGCGTCGCCGAAATAGCCGCGCGAGAAATCGAAATTCTGCGTCATCACGCTCAGGCTGAGGTTTTCCGCGCCCAGGATGCGCCGCACCTGGCGCATCATTTCTTCCACGCGCACGTCGGAGCCGGTATTGCGTGTTCCGTTGTAGCCGGCGAACAGCAGCTTCAGCTTTTCGCCGGGCTGCCAGGGACGCCCGTCGCCCAGCATCCACTTGAGCTTGGTGAACTCGATCGAGGCGCTTACCCAGGCCTGCAGCATCAAATCGGTCATGCCGCTGTCCCTCCCGCCGGCGCCGGCCAGTCTTGGTAACGATAGCTGAAGTGATTGTCGCGGCTGAATTTCAGCAGCGGATAGCTGTACTGTGAGAAGGGCGCAGGCTGCCGGCCCATTTCCCGCACCACGCGGCTGTTGTCGAACACCGTGTTCCAAACCAGGTAGGGCAGAAAAACCTTCATCAGCGAAGCGCCGTAACCCAGGTTGCTGCGCCGTCGCGAGAGCCGTTCCACCACGGCTGTGAATGGCCGCTCCAGGCTACGCACGTACATGGGCGAGCGCCGGTGCTGAGCCCGAGCCAGCGTGCTGGTGAGCTCGCGGAAGGTCTGCGAACCTACGCCCGAAGAGAGATGGTAGGTGTCGTAATCGGGCTGTGGCTTCTGGTGCAGGGTGACGATGGAATCGGCCACGAAGTCTACGTTCACGATGTCAATTTTGTCGTTGGGCCGGAAGGGCAACACCGGCAGCCCGGCGAGGAACACGAACGCCCGCACCATGTCGAACTGGGTAGTCTGGGGATAGCGGCTGTCGCCCAGCACGATGCTGGGGCGGAAAATGGTGCGCGGCACGTCGGGCAGCAGTTCGCGAATCATGTGCTCGCAGAATTTTTTGGTGCGGGCATAAGGGTCGTAGTCGGAGCGCGCCCAGTCGATGGCCTCGTCTTCCTTCACCACCTCGTTGCTGCGCTGTCCCGCCACCGCTACCGTGCTTACATGGCTGAAACGCCGCAAGCCGTGGTGCTCGCGCGCCGCAGTCGCCAGTTTGATCACCTCCAGCGTGCCCCGCAGGTTCACGTTCAGGCAGGCCTTCTCCGATTTGCGGTTCAGCGAGGCCGCGCAGTGGATGATCGAGTCTGTAGACTCGGCCAGCCGTCGGTAATCCTCCTCGCTCAGGCCGAAGCGGCTGCCGGTCAGATCGCCGCGGAAAATCGTGATCCGCGAGTAAAGGTGCTGGTGAAAGCGGGGGAAATTCAGGTGCAGCTGCAGGGCGCGCCACAGGCGCACCTCGGCCTCGTGCGCGTCATTGGCGCGCACCAGCAAATTAAGATGCTCGCGGTGCCCTTCCAGCAACCCGGCGGCCACGTGCGCGCCGATGTAGCCGGTTGAGCCGGTCAGGAATATTGCCACGTTGCTCCGGTGGTGCCTGTGCTTATGCTGCCCGCAGCCGGGCTGCAGCCGGGACCAGCCATATCGCCGCGGCTGGGCGGCAAATCGAAGCTTCGCCGCGGGCCCGCCTCTACCGGGCGGCCTTCGATCAGCGGATACGTCCACTTGCGCAACGCCGGGATGTGCACATTAATCCAGTACTCCCACCAATCCAGGGAGCGCGTGTCGTACCCGAAAATTTCCTTCTCACCATCCGGCAGCGCCTGCGCCAGCCTCTCTATGTGTTCAGCCTCGAAGTCCTGCTCATTGTGCAGGATAAAGGGCTCGAACAGCTCAATCAGCTTCTCCACCTTTTCCAGACCGCGCTCGGTGCGCACCAGGGGCGGCTGGAGAAAGGGGAAGGGCGCGGTCAGCCGCTGCAGCGATCTGATGACCGCCTTCTGCGCCGGCGCCGAGAGCCGCTGGTAGCGCTCCTTAGACACGGGGATGGTGTCAAAGCGCATGCGCAGCTGGTGGTGCAGGCCGTTCTGGGCGCGGTAGAACTTGCGGTGCGCCAGGCAGGTGAGCTCGATGGAGCGGCCCATGTCGCAGGGGTTGGTCACCGAGGTGGCCAGCTGGTAGAGCGGCTGATGGCAGCGCTGCACGATGGCAGCGGCAATCAGCGTCATGCCACGGCAGACGGTGTCCACGGGAATAATGTCGAGGTTCTTGCGCGCATTGCTGGGAAGTTGGCGGAAATACGTTCCCAGTAAATAGGAAAGCGATGCGGAAGTGTTGATGCCCTCATTCCAGCCGAGGAATGGCCTGTTCAGCGAAGTCTCCACGATCGCGGGGCGCACAATGGCGATGGCCAGCCCCTCTCCCCGCTTCAGCAGCAGGGATTCCGCCAGGCTCTTGGTAAAGGTATAGGTATTCGGCCAGCCCAGTTCCCGGGCTCGCTTGGTTCCCGCGTCGGTCAGTGTGGTGCGCAGCCAGCGAATGCGGTTCTTGCGAACCTGGTTTTCCAGGGCGGCGGGCGACAGCACATTGCCATTGGCCTTCTTTTCCAGCGACTGGCCGCGCAATTCATCGCACAGTTCAGGGCTTTCCGACCTGACCACAGCGTCAGCTATCACCTGGCGCAGGTTTTCAATCTCACGTTCGGCGTCGAAGCCTGGAGCGCCGAGAGGCGTGTAGTCCGGCTGCGCCTGCTCGCTGATACGGCCATCGCGCGCGCCCGCAACGTAACATGTGGAGAGGTGCAACAGGCCGGCGTGGCCGCAGCCGCGCACGAACTCCAGCACATTGCTTACGGCGTCCACGTTGCCGGCTAGAGCGTCACGCAGGTCGGGATTGAAGTCGGTAAGCCCGGAGCTGTTGATCACCACGTCGAGCGAAGCCTGCAGGCGAGCGGCGATCGTCGGCTCTAAGCCCAGAGCGGGCTGGCTGGCATCACCCTCCAGCACTTGAACTCGCCTGCTTAGATACTCGGGAAACTGCGCCGCCAAACGCCCCTGCAGCCTGTCAAAGACCGGCGATTCGTCCACCAGCTTCCGGAAGCGCTGCGCTCCGGAAGTGGATTTCTGGCTGCGGACCAGGAGATAAATGCGGCCGATTTCCGGCAGGTCCTCCAGGATGTGGGCCAGCCATACCTTGCCAATAAATCCGGTGACGCCGATCAGCAACAACTGCTTGCCGGCCAGCGCCTGGCGCACGGAAAGTCGCTGAGGAGCGCTTACAGAACCAAATTGCACCAGCGGCCGTTCTGTGGCTTTAACTTCGCGGTGGGCGGGGATGACTGCCGCGAGCAGCGTTGGCGGCGGAGAAGCGAGCTCCCGGCTCAATTGCTGCAGGTCGCGGCGGCCGTCAGGGCTGCCCCCGGTTATCAGCGCCAAAGCGCCCCGCGGGCGAATCACCGGCTCCAGCAACCGCCCCGTGGCATAGCCGTCCCGGAATTCCAGCCGGTTGCACATCAGCCCCTCCACCCCCAGGTAGCGCGCCAGCGGCCGCATGATGTGGTCCAGCCCCTGGCTGACCAGCACAACCCGCTCTCCGCGCGCCAGGAGTTCGCGCAGTGCCTGCACGCCCGCAGGCTTCAGTTTGGGTTGCAGGTGGTATTGGAAGTACTCCTCGCCGAGCAGGTCCAGGCGATCGCGGCTGATGTCGCGGAGGATGGCGTTCCCCACGCGGGTGGAAAATACGCGGTTGGTGGCGTACAGGAAGGGCCGTAGCAGCGCCTGCACAAAGACGGCGCCGCGGCGGATCCAGCGCTCGGCGAAGCTCTGGGCATTCCAGGCAAAGAAAGCCACCGGGCGCACCGTGCTCAGGTTGAGCAGGCTG
>DATJFA010000475.1:0-3299 GCA_035496015.1 Terriglobales bacterium
GGAGCAGCTCAGCCGCACCCTGTTTCCCCTGGGCGGGCTGCTGAAGTCCGAGGTGCGAAACATCGCGCGCCGCCACGGTTTGGCCTTGGCCGACAAGCCGGATTCCCAGGAAATCTGCTTCGTGCCCGGCGGCGATTACAAGAAATTTCTCGACGCTTATCTCTCCGAGCAGGGCGACTCGCTTCCGGATACTGCGGGCGAACTGGTGAGCAGCAGCGGAGAAGTCCTGGGCACCCATTCCGGTGTTCACAACTTCACTGTCGGCCAGCGGAAAGGCCTGGGCGTGGCCACCGGCTCGCCGCTCTACGTGCTCGAGATCAACGGCGAGCGCTGTCAGGTGGTAGTGGGCGGCGATGAAAAGCTCTACTCGCGCAGTCTGCACGCCAAGCGCGTGAACTGGATCGCAGTGGAACCTCCAGATTCCCCGCTTCGGTTGGGGGTTAAGATCCGCCATCGTCACGAACCGGCTGGCGCCACGGTTGAGGCCACTGGCCGTGATGAGGCGGTGGTCAGCTTCGATCAGCCGCAGCGTGCCATTACTCCCGGGCAGGCGGCCGTCTTCTACGATGGCGACGTGGTGGTGGGCGGCGGCTGGATTGGGTAGCTGCCTGGCTGACTAGCTTATTAGCTGTCTAGCATCCAATTTGTTGGAAAACGCTTGTTCGTCACGATGGGCGTGGATGCGACCGCAACCAAGCTAGTTCGCTAGGAAGACAGCCAGCTAGTCAGCTCAAATGAACATCTCGTCCTGCGGCTCGCCCATTCCATTGCGGCGGCGCCTGTTTCGCGCCCGGAACAGAGCTCCCAAACCCACGGAGACTCCCTGCATGATGCCCGTGAGTTGGCGCACGGGAGAAACTACGGTGTGCTGCAGGGTTTCCGTAGTGTCCTCCACGCGGTCGAGGGTGCGCGTAACCAGTTCGTCGGTACGGATCACCTGCAGGCGGGTACGGTCAATGATGTCATTCACCGTGTGATCCAGGCGCTCCACCTGGCCGCGCACCAGCGACGTCGTGGTGTGCACGTCGCTGACAATCGCCTCCAACTTGGGGGCCGAAGTGGTAATCAGCGACTGTGCCGCCTCCACCGCCGGTAGCGCGCGCGTGCGCATTTCCGTGGTCAGCGCATCCACCTTGCTGCTCGTCTTGCGCAGGGAAAGAAAAATACCCAGCAGCACGAGCGCCTGCAGCGCAATGGCTACAGCCGTCAGGGCAATAAAGACGTTGATGTGTTCCATACTGATCCGCCGCGTGAGGCCGAAGCTTAGCTCTTGGGCGTAGTGCCTTCCGTGGTGGCCTCACGATAAGCCTGCCGCCCGGCTTCGAAAGCTGAGCGGAACTGGTCCTTCTGCTGGCCCACAACGTCCTTGCCGCGCTCCACCCAATCGCCTGCCTGATCGCGCACCTGGCGGGCCCGCGTCTTCACAAAGTCGCGGCCTTCTTCCGCCTTATCCAGAATGGCTTCTCGGGTTTCCGCACCCGAGCGCGGCGCGTATAACACTCCTACGAGTGCCCCAATTCCCAATCCTGCCAGAAACCACATGAATCCATTGCCGCCGTCTTCCGCCATAAAACCTCCTGCATTTAAGGATTGCGGCGAGCCCCAAGAAGCCCGCAAATCCTTTTAACCCATACGGATGGTAGCACCCGCTGGGCCGGAAAGACAAACCCTGGCGGGCGAAATGATTACCTCAGTTCCATCCTTACCCTGCCTTTAGGCTATGGAGTTAGTACGCCTTATATCATGCAGTTACAATTTGATAAAACAAGCAATGCTTTAAGGCTTTTGCGCGGGCCGCAGGAACACCTCGCTGGCAAACGACTGTGGCGCCTGGGTCACTATCATGGCCACCACGTGCGCCACATCCTCCGGCTGCAGCATCTTTTTCGGGTCCTTGCCAGAGTGCGGACCCAATTCGGTCTGCACTGATCCCGGGCAGATAACGGATACGCGAATGTGATGGTTGCGCAATTCCTCAGCAATGGAGTAACTGAGGCCGTTCAAGCCCCATTTGGAAGCGGCATACGCCGCTCCGTTGGGCAGGGGATTCTTGCCCGCGCCGGAGGAAATGTTGATGATGTCGCCCTTGCCGGTGCGGATCATCAGCGGCACGAAGCAGCGAATCATGTAGTACACGCCTCGGAGATTGGTGTTGAGGGTGCGGTCCCATTCCACCGGCGCCAACTCATGCAGGGGAGTGGCAAAGCCGCCCACGCCGGCGTTGTTCACCAGGATGTCTGCCCGGCCGAAGCTCTGCTCCACGCGTGCCGCCAGTTTCTCCACGGAAGCGAGGTTGGTGACGTCGGCTTCCATGGGTTCGCAGTGACAGCCTGCCTTTCGAATGCGCTGCGCGGTATTTTCCAAAGTGCCTGGACTGCGGCCGCAGATAACGGTAGTGGCGCCGAGTTCCGCCAGCTTAACGGCAATGGCGGCGCCAATTCCACGCCCGCCCCCGGTCACGATTCCCACCTGGCCGGACAGATTTTTGTTCTCGTGCATGTGTTTCGTTCCTTTCTCGCCTGATGGACATCCAATATAGCTGCGCCGGAGACAGGCTAGGCTTTTACTGAACAGCTGCTCGAGCGCAGTCCGGCACTGCTCGGCACGACAGCACCGTCAGCAAAACCGCGGTTTCAGTAATTGGGAGCACAATGCAACAAGATCTACAAAACACCCTAGCGCTGCTTTCCCGCACTCCTAAAGCCTTGGATGCGCTTTTACGGGATCTACCGGAGGCCTGGAGCTTGCGCAACGAAGGTGAAAACACCTGGAACGCCTTCGATGTTATCGGACACTTGATTCACGGCGAACGCACGGATTGGATGCCGCGGGCACGGATGGTGCTGCAATTTGGCGAGAGTAAGACCTTTGTTCCCTTTGACCGATGGGCACAAGCGAGAGAGAGTGAGGGCAAGTCGCTGCCGCAGCTGTTGGATGAATTCGCCCGTTTGCGGGCCGAGAACCTGGAGGAGTTGCGCGCTATGAACCTGCGGCCCGAGGACTTCGAGCGTCGTGGGCGGCATCCTGCGCTGGGTGTCGTTACCCTATCGCAGTTACTGGCGACATGGGCGGCCCATGATTTGACTCATCTGCATCAGCTTTCAAGAATTATGGCGCACCAGTACCGCGAGGCCGTGGGACCGTGGAGCGCGTACCTCGGGGTGCTGCAGTGCAACGGGCACAGTTCTTAGCTTGGATCCGCAGGCAAGATTTAAAGGGAAACTCTGGCGGTCAGGCCTGCTTATGCGCTTTTCGAGCGGCGCAGCCGCAAAACGTTCTCCAGCGTGTTTAGCAGGCTC
>DATJFA010000476.1:0-3092 GCA_035496015.1 Terriglobales bacterium
CATGGCGTTCCAGCGGATCAGGCTCTTGATGCGGCGCTCCAGCGCTCGGTCGCCTGGGTAGGGCACTTCGTCCTCTACCGGGATGGTGTTTACATAAGGCGTGTTCAGCTGCACAGGCATGTTGACGCCCGCCTGCTGTGCCCGCCGGGTCAGCGCGTCCAGCAGCTGCGCCGCCTGAGATGGCCCTTCCTGGGCCAAAAGCTGCTCAAAAGCCTCAATCCATTCGCTTACTTCTTCATTCTCCGTGTGTACTGGGACAGTTCTCGCGTTCATATACAACTAGTATGCCTGTTTTGCGCGGCGCTTGCCCAGTGCCCGAGGTCATTCCTGGAGAATAGCTGCGAGCGGATGGCTGCTGGCCGTTGGACGTGACCCGATGATCAGTCGGAAGCGGCGGCCAGTTCTAGGGTGTAGAGCTGCTCCTCGGTGGCCGGACACAGGGCGCGGAACTGGCAGGAACGGCAGTGAAACCCGGGCGTAGGATCAAACTCCCCGGCGGCCATTTTGCGCGCCACCTCGGCAATGCGCTCCTGCGCCGCCTGCAATTCCTTGTCAGTACGGGTGGCTGAAACCTTGTCGGCGGTTTCCAGGTTATAAAACACCAGGCGCTCGGGCAGGTAGTCCCAGAGCTGGCGCGCAGCCAGGGCATAGATGGAGAGCTGCAAGCTGCGGCGGGCGTCGGCGTCGGTTTTGGGCGTACCCGTCTTGTAGTCCACGATGACCACCCGCTGGCCGTCAATACGGTCCACGCGGTCAACGCGGCCCTTCACAACTATGCCTTCCACAGGAAACTGAAAGCTCTTTTCGGTGGAAAGCACTTGCGGCACGGGCGCCCCGGCAAAGGCTTCGCAGAAGGCGGCCAGCTGTAGCTTGCCTTGTTTCAGGTAAAGCTCGCGCTGGTGCTGGTCATCAAACGGCAGATCGGCCAGGGCGTTTTCGAAAACCTCGAGCAACTGCTGCGGGGTGCGCGGGCGGCCCACGCGGATGGCTTCAAAGTAGTTGCCCAAAGCCAAGTGCATGGCCGACCCGAACTGCAAGGCCGCGGAAATATCTCCCGGGATGTTCCATTCCCGGTTAATTTTGAATTTCAAGGGACAGGTCTCGTACGTCTCGATGGCGCTGGCGCTGAGGGGCCCGGCAAGGGCGCGTTGCGAGGGCGGCAGCAGCATCCAGGCGCCCAGTCCGGCAACGCCGTTGACAGCAGCCTGCGCGGCGATGCGCAGTTCAGGCGGGCGCACCCGCCAGCCCGGCGGCTCCACATGGCCATCCATCAGTTCACGGACAAATCCGGCGGGGCGCGAGTCCTTGCCTTTCCCCGGCTTGGCGTAGATGGCCAGCGAGTCGCGTGCCCTCGTCATGGCCACGTAGAAGAGGCGGCGCTCTTCTTCGCGGTGTAGCTCCTTGCTGTCGCCCTTGGCCAGGCAACTGGGATCGCGCATGGCGGGCGGCATCTCGAACAGCTTTTCGCGATAGCTGGTGGGGAAAGAACTGTTGTTCGCCCGCACCACGAAGACGTGATCGAACTCCAGGCCCTTGGCGGAGTGCACCGTCATCAGGGCCACGGTGTTGACCGGATCCTGAGGCGCGGGCTGCTGGAATGCGACCACCCCTCCGGCTTGGGGAAAGTACTCCATGTACTCCAGAAATTCTTCCAACTGGCCGGTGCTGGTGACGGGCTTCCTGCTCCACTTCTCCACGAACTCGCGAAAAGCGACGACGGGAGGAGCAGCGGAATCAATTCCGAAACGCTTGATGGCTATGGCCAGGGCGGCAGCGGCTTTCCAATCGGCAGCCGCGACTTCCGCGCGCGCGTTCTCCACCGCCTTCAGAACCGCTTTGCCGCCGTCAACGCCGGAGAGCACGGTGAGCAGTTCCGGCTGCCTGCCCGCGGCGCGCAAGGCTTCACGCATGGCGCTGCCGTCCAGCCCGAAAACCGGCAGCGCGGCCACGCGAAACAGGGCCGTGTTGTCCGGTGGGGCAAGCAGAGCGCGGAGGCACGCGAGCAGGTCGCGCAGTTCGCGGGTTTCCAGGGCATCCAGGCCTTCCACGCGGAAAGGCACGCGGTGGGCAGCCAGTTCCCTCACCACCTCTTCACGATGACCGTGCGAGCGATAGAGCACCGCGCATCGTGGCCGGGCCTTGCTTCCGGCCGCCGCCGGAGTGCGCAGGATTCTACCAGCCTGCTCGGCAATATCACCGGCTTCGTCGTCGCTATCCGCGGCCATGACCAGGCTCACCGGTTCGGGCGCAAGGCGCTTCCCTTCCGCCTTGGCCCGGCGCTCGCGATCGGAGGAAAGCGGCTGGCGCTCGAAGCGGTCCTTCTTCCCGATGCGGCAGCCCACCGCCGGATTCTGGCCAATGACAGCAGCGGCGCAATGGAGAATTGCGGAAGTGGAACGCTGGTTCCGGTCGAGCACCACCGCCTGGGTCTCCGGAAAACGGGCCACGAACTCTTCGAAAGCAGCGCTGGAAGCTCCGCGGAAACGGTAGATGGCCTGGTCCGGGTCGCCGACGGCGAAGATGTTGCGCTCCTTTCCAACCAGCAGCTCGGCCAGCCCGATCTGCGCGATGTTGCAATCCTGGAATTCGTCAATCAGCAGGAAGCGGGCACGCTCCTGTTCGCGCTTCAGGATTTGGGAATCGGACTTGAGCACCTGGGTGGCGCGCAGGATCATGTGGGCGAAGGTGCCGAGGTTATCGGCCGCCAGCATATCCTCCACTTTCTGGAAGACGCGTGCGATTTCGCGGCAGCGGGCCAGGACGTCTTCGCGGGTAAGCTTGTCCGCGTCCTTGCTGCGGGTAACACGTGGCAGTGGGTGCTTGCCGGCTTGCAATTCCTGAACATAGATTTCGTAGTCGACGGCGGATTTGAGCTCGTCGTGGCAGTTATCGAAAAAGTCGAGCAGAGCGTCGAGAAACTGCGCCGGACGCACCGCGCGCGTGTAGTACTTGAGCTGGAGTTCGGGCAGGCGGCGGCGCAGGTAAACCCAGAGGTCCGGCGGTTCGACCACATGAAAAGCTTTGCCGCAGTCCTGAAGAATGCGGTAGCAAAAGGCGTGGAAGGTGGTGGCCTGCAGGCCGTCGACGGCGCT
>DATJFA010000477.1:0-3571 GCA_035496015.1 Terriglobales bacterium
CACCTTCTGGCTCATTGACGCCTATATTTTACTGGGCCGCTTGCGCGAGGCCGAAGATCTGTTCGAGCACGTGTTGTCATTCCAGAACGATGTGGGGCTTTTCTCGGAGGAAATTGACCCCGATAACGGCGAGCAGCTGGGCAATTTTCCCCAGGGTTTCAGCCATATCTCGCTGATCAATGCCGCTGCCCGTCTGGAAGCCGCTCGCGAAGGCCGCAAACCCACGCCTCACGCCATCATTGAAGGCGGATCCCAGCAGGCCGCCTGAGCCGCAAACTTCTTCGCCGCGGATACACACGGACCCCCGCCGATTTAATACAGGTGAATTGGCGGCTAGCTCGCGACGGAGACGTTGTAAGCAACGTCTCTACCGGAGTGCTTATTGAGGATATGCATAGACGTAGAGACGTAACTTGTTACGTCTGGTCTCTCTAACACGCATTACTCTGGAGGCAAAAGGAATTCGTCAATTCAGCCCTGGTCCTCGATTGTTTATACTGCCGAAGGATGAAAGAGATGCAGGCCGCGATTGAGCGCTTTTTCGCCGCGCCCAAGGGAGCGCACGCCCAGGAGGCGCGCCAGGCGTTTCTGGAATTTCGCGAGGCGTTAACCCAAGGCCACATCCGTGCCGCGGTGAAGAAAGGCGATTGCTGGGTGGTCAACGCCTGGGTCAAGCAGGGTATCCTGCTCGGCTTCCGCCTGGGCGAACTGGAGGAGATGGGTGGCGGCCCCCTGTCATTCGTGGATAAGGACACCTTCCCCCTGCGCCGTTTTCATCCCGGCGACAATGTGCGCGTGGTGCCGGGCGGCTCCTCGGTGCGCCAGGGCGCTTACGTTGCGCCTTCGGTCATCTGCATGCCACCCATGTACATCAACGTGGGCGCTTACGTGGATGAAGGTACGCTGGTGGATTCGCATGCCCTGGTTGGCTCCTGCGCCCAGATCGGCAAGCGCGTTCACCTGAGCGCGGCCGCGCAGATTGGCGGCGTGCTGGAGCCGGTAAATGCCGCCCCCGTGATCATCGAGGATGACGTGCTTGTCGGCGGCAACTGCGGCGTTTACGAAGGCACCTTGGTACGGGCGCGCGCTGTGCTGGGTGCGGGCACCATCCTGACCCGCTCCACTCCGCTTTATGACATTGTGCGCGGCGAGGTTTACCGCGCCACTACGGATGCGCCCCTCACTGTGCCCGAAAATGCCGTGGTTGTGCCAGGTTCGCGAGCTATCGGCAAAGGCAAGGCTGCAGAGTGGCGCCTCTCTCTTTACACTCCAGTAATCGTCAAATACCGGGACCAACGCACCGACCGCGCCATCGAACTGGAAGATCTGCTGCGCTAACTGCTTCGGATTCCCTCCACAACCGGATTTTAGGTGTATATTGTGGGCACTTAGGATGGCTAGGGGCCCGTTTGACAGCTTGGCATATGAAACGGATTCCCACAAAAATCCAGAAGGTCGGCCCAGCGCGTGGGGAAGCCGTGGAAGGTGCCTATACCAGAAGCCGATCGAGAGCCAAGCACCCATAAGTGGTGATGCTTAGCGACTTCTCCGGCTTCACCGGGAGATACGCTAATGAGGCAGACCTTCGCTATTGGGATTGGGGGCGCTGCCGGCCAGGGTGTGGCTACGCCGGGCGATATTTTCGCCAAAATCTTCAGCCGGCGGGGCCTGCACCTGAACGCCTACAACGCCTATCAGTCAATTATCCGGGGCGGCCACACTTTTCTTACCATTCGAACCGGTCCTGAACGAGTCACCAACATGGGGGACCGCATTGATTTGCTGATCCCTCTGAATCAGGACAGCATGGATCGCCACCTTGGCCTGCTCACCGCCGGGGCGGCTTGCATTTACAACGCTGACACCATCAAGCCGGGCACGGCCGCCGGCGGCGTGCAACTCTGCCCGCTTCCGGTTGCGAAACTGGCCGACATCAGCCGCAATAAGGTGGCCCAGAACACCCTGGCCATCGGCGCAGGGTTGAGCATGATGGGCATCAGCTTCCAGGCGTTGCAGGAAATTCTCAGCGAGCAGTTCAGGAAGAAGGGCGAAGCGGTGGTGGCGGAAAACGTCGCCGTCGCGCGCGCTGGGTATGAGTATGCCAACGCGAACTTCAAGCCCTTTGACCATCCAGTTCCGATGACGGAGAACCGGTATGCGGTGCTGAGCGGCAACACAGCGATGGCGATGGGCGGGGCGGCCGCCGGCGTGAAGTTTTACTGCGCTTATCCCATGAGCCCTTCCACGGGCGTTCTGCACTGGATGGCGGGACACGCGCGCAAGGCCGGCATCATGGTGCGGCAGGTGGAGGATGAGATCGGCGTGGTTAACATGGCCATCGGCGCGGCTCACGCCGGGGTGCGCTCCATGTGCGCGACATCCGGCGGTGGATTTGCCCTGATGAGCGAGGGCCTGGGCCTTTCGGCCATGATGGAGACTCCGGTAGTAGTAATTGACTGCCAGCGCGCAGGACCCTCTACAGGCGTTCCCACTAAGACCGAGCAGGGCGACCTGTGGCAGATGCTGGGCGCCGCCTTCGGCGACTATCCGCGCGTGATTGCCGCTCCCCTCGACATTGAGGACTGCTTCAAGCTCATCCCCGAGATATTCAACGTCGCGGACCGCTTCCAGTGTCCCGGCATCGTGCTTGCCGACCTGTTGTTGTCGGAAGGCCGGCTCAGCGTGGATCCCAAGGACTTGGACTTCAACACCGTCATTAACCGGGGCGAACTGATCACAACCGCCGACGGCAATGGATCTGACAGCGACGGAACCTATAAGCGATATCGCATCACCGCGAGCGGCATTTCTCCGCGCGCCGTTCCCGGGGTGCCGGGTCACACCCATACCGCCGCCAGTGACGAGCACGACGAAGATGGAGTGTTGATCAGCGACGAATTCACGAACACCAGCAAGCGCCGCGCCATGATGGAAAAGCGCATGCGCAAGGTGGCCGGCATCGAAGCCATGGTTTCGCCGCCAACCTTGCGCGGGCCCCGCGATGCCGACGTCACCCTGATCGGCTGGGGCTCCACCAGGGGAGTAATCGAGGAGGCCTGCGAAATTTTGACCGAGCAGGGAATTACCGCCAATCAACTCCAGGTCCGCTGGCTGGTGCCCCTGCACGGCGACGCCATTCGCGACCTTCTGCAAGGGGCGCGGCACACCATCATCGTAGAGAACAACTACAGCGGCCAGTTTGCCCGCTATCTGCGCAGTGAAACCAGCTACGTGCCCAACGGCTACATTCGCAAGTACGACGGCGAACCCTTCATGCCCCACCACATCGTGGAAGCGGTAAAGGAGCAACTGAAGGGCGAGACCGCACTTTCGATTCCGGCCCATGAAATCATGGTTTGAGGAGAAGAGAAGATGGCGACGGTAGCAGCCTCCAAGCAACAGGTGATGGCCGATCTGAAGGGCAAAGTTGATCCTGACTGGTGTCCCGGTTGTGGCGATTTCGGCGTCCTGGCCGCGGTGCAGAAAGCGCTGGTTGAACTGCAGATTCCCAACCATGAAGTGGTGACCATCAGCGGCATCGGCTGCTCCTCCAACTTTCCCGGCTTCATCA
>DATJFA010000478.1:0-14050 GCA_035496015.1 Terriglobales bacterium
GGTCAGCGCGGCCACCGCTTTGGGATCGAAGCGCTTCCCAGCCAACGAATTGATAATGCGCACGGCGTAGGCATAATCGTGAGCGGCCTGGTAGGGGCGGTTCGTAGTGATGGCATCAAAAGTGTCGGCCACGGCGATGATGCGCGCCATAAGGGGAATTTGGTCGCCTTTCAAGCCGTAGGGATAACCACGGCCATCCAGCGACTCGTGGTGCAGTTCGATTCCGGGAAGCATCTCCGCCAGTTGTTTGACCGGGCGCAGGATGTTGGCGCCTTTGGTGGTATGCGTCTTCATGATCTCGTACTCTTCCGGAGTGAGGGCGCCCGGTTTTTTGAGCACGCGGTCTTCTATGCCGATTTTGCCCACGTCATGCAACTGGGCGGAGATACGCACCTTTTCGATGAACTCGTTCTCCATTCCCATTTCGGTGGCCAGCAGGACCGAGTAGCGCGTAACACGGTCAGAGTGGCCGCGGGTGTAGGGATCCTTTTCGTCAACCGCGCCGGCGAGCATCTGGATGGAGTTCAAGAACAGGGCGCGGTTCTCTTCCGCGGCGCGCTTCAGGTCGTCAATGAAGCGCTCCAGGTCGTCCGACATGGTGTTGAAGGTCTGGGCCAGTTCGCCGATCTCGGTGCGGCTGCGCAGCTGAACGCGCTGCGAGAAATCCCCACGCGCGATGGCGCGACTGGTGTCCGTCAGCACCTGAATGGGATGCGTAATTTTGCGGGCCGCAAAGCTGCTGATGCCTACGCTCATCAGCACAGACATCAGGGCCAGCAGGCCGGCGGTACGCTGCATTTCGAAAATGCCGCGATAGGCTTCATTCTGCGGCTTCTGGGCGATGACGGCCCATTCCAGCGAAGGCACAGGGCTGTAGGTGCCCAGCATGGATTCAGTCTGGCGGCCATTGGCAATGTTGAACTCCTTGGTGGCGACGAATTGCGCCTTGCCGCCCTGCTCCACGAAGTTCTTTACGATTTCCAGGTTGGTCATTTCCTGGCCGGTGGCATATTCGGGCTTAACGCCGGCCACCAGGCGTCCCTGGCGATCAACCACGTAGGTGTCCAAACCGCCGGTGCTGACTTCCTTCATGCGGCGGATCAGGAACTGGAGGTCAACTACGGCGCCCAGCATGCCGATGAAGTGGCCGCCCGCCATGATGGGCGTGCTGATCAGCATGATGGTGCGGGGACTCTTGCCGCCGTAGGCGGTGAGGGCGTCGCCGTTGTAGATGCGGCCATCGCGGGCAGCGGAAAAGCTGCGTTCCAGTTCGCGCTGCAGGAAAGCATCCGGGGCGATGCGTCCGGCGGAAATACCCTTAGCCTCGTGATTGAGCAGCGTGGCGTAAACCAGATTGTCGGAGGAAGATACGAAGTTTTCCACCAATGCGCGCAGTTCAGGGGCACTCACGTGATTGCCGCTCAAATCGCCGCCACTGGCGATTTGAATGGCGGAGGACAGGTTGTTGAGCATCAGGCGCACAGTGGCCTGGCGCTCGGAAATGTTATCGGCCAGCGAGCGCGTGATGGTGTTCTGCAGCATCATTTCGTTGGTCTTGAGCCGGTCCCGGTTCATCGCAATCATCTGCTGCGAATAGAAGTACATAGGGACCACGCTGACCAACATGAGCACACTGAGAATGAGGTAGAGGATGGGAACACGCGCGGGAATGGGTAGTCGCTTGAACAAGGAATCCCTGCTCGTCACACAGCTATGCTCTTTTGGGGGGAGCCTGAGAAATTTTACGTGAGAACGCGGAGAAGGAGGCAAACGGGGGTACAGGGAAGGGTTACGAAAGTACTGAGAGCCGGGGTACCACGCTGAGGAGCAAGGTTTTCTTAGTCGTTCGCGCTTCTGGGTTATAGGCCGACCTCGCTGGTAGCGCGGCGAGTCATGAGTTCGTGGATGGCATCGCGGGGAGATTTGTCCTGGTGGAGGATGGCGTGAACTTGCTGAGTGATAGGCATTTCCACGCCGAATTTGCGCGCCAGGCCGACCGCAGCGTTGGTGGTAAGAACGCCCTCGGCGACCATGCCGTGCATGCCGGCCACTACGTCGGCAAGTTTGCGTCCGCGGCCCAGTTCCACCCCCACCGAGCGGTTACGGGAAAGTTCGCCCGTGCAGGTGAGGACGAGGTCGCCCAACCCGGCCAGGCCAGCCATGGTGTCGCGATGGCCACCGCAAGCCACGACCAGGCGGGTGATTTCGGCCAAGCCGCGGGTGATGAGCGCGGCTACGGAGTTGTGGCCTAAGCCGAGGCCGTCGCACATGCCGGCGGCGATGGCAATGATGTTTTTAAGCGCGCCCCCCAATTCCACCCCCACCACATCTTCGCTGGTGTAGACACGGAAGGCAGGGTCGCTGAATTCGCGCTGCACGGACTGGGCGAGATCGGCGTCGTGCGAGGCAATGGTGATGGCGGTTGGGTCGCCACGCGCCACCTCGCGGGCAAAGGAAGGCCCGCTAAGAGCGCCCAGGCGCGGGCGAAAGCCCCCCAGTTCCTGGAGCACATCGCTGATCACTTCGGTCATGCGTGACAGGGTGTCGTTCTCTACGCCTTTAGTGGCGCTGACGAAGAGCGTTTCGGGGTGAACCAGAGGCGCCATTTCGCGAAACAGACGCCGGCAGTGGTGCGAGGGCATAACGCTGACCACCAGTTCGGCGCTGGCCAGCGCTTCTTCCAGCTTGTTCGTGACCGTGACGGTTTCAGGAATGGAATAACCGGACAGGAATAGTTCGTTTATCCGACGGGCGGCAACGGAGTCGCAGACTTCGCGCTCGTATGCCCAAAGGCGAACGGCATGTAAACGCTTGCGGCCGAGAACTATGGACAGGGCAGTGCCCCAGGCGCCGGCGCCGATAACCGCGATGTCGCTCACGCCCGCTCTCCCCTCATCCGCGCCTCAGCCAAAAGCGGTGCTCGGTTCCGGCCAGCAGGCGAGAGATGTTCTGATGGTGCTTGGCGATGATAAGCAGGGACGCAGCAACAGCAGCCGCGAAGACGCTCTGCATGGGTAGGCCACGCTGGACATAAAGCAAATAAATGACGGCGGGCAAAGCGGCGGCGGCGGCGATGGAACCCAGCGAGACGTAGCGGAACAGAGCCACCAGGGCGGCAAACACGCAGATGGCAATAAGCACCGCTTTGGGAACGATGGCCACGAAAGCTCCGACACCAGTCGCCACACCCTTTCCGCCTCGGAATTTCAGCCATATTGGAAACATGTGCCCCAGGACTGCACACAATGCGGCCAGCGCCATTGCCGTATAGAAGTGAGGAGAACGCATTCTATCTGAGCCGCCTACGAGCCCCACGGCAACTCCTACTGCGACAAATCCCTTAATGGCATCGAGCAACAATGTGAGGATGCCCAAGGCTGGCGATGATCGCGCGACATTAGTGGCGCCGATGTTTCCGCTCCCAGTTTGCCGAATGTCTCTCCTTTGAAATATTTTCACCAGCAGATAACCGAAGGGAATTGAGCCGAGCAAATATCCGACGATCGCAATCAGCGCGAAATAGGTGTGTGTAGACATACCTGCTTTTACAACAGCGGGAACCGCTGCAACTGCGTGTATTGCGATCCCGCAGGCGAGAGCTTGCTCTGATAGAGAAAGAACTCGCGGGCGCTCATTGTACCGAACTCCGGCGAAGGCAAGGCGCTCAATTTTTCCTGCAGCTGCTGGAAGGAGCGGTTAGGGTGATCGTCCGGGCGGCGCTGCGGAGCCGCCGACTTGCCGCGCGCCAGTGTCAGATGCGGGCTGAAGTCGCGGCCTTCCGGTTTGATGCCAAGCGGCTCAAGCGCTTCCTCCACCGACCGGGCGAGGTTGGCGAGATGCTCATCCGCCTCCACGCCTATCCAGAAGACGCGCGCGGAGCGCACAGTGGGAAAGAACCCGTAGCGGTGGAACTTCAGGGCAGTCGCCGGAGAGCGAATATCTGCGAGAGACTGCCGGATGTCATCCAGTTTACGGTCGGGCTGCTCGCCGATGAATTTGAGCGTGAGATGCAGCGACTCAGCGCGCACCCAGCGGGCATCGGGCGCGAACTCGCGCACACCATCGAGAAAGCGGGCAATACGTCGTCGGATTTCAGGATCAATATCGAGGGCGACAAAAAGGCGCATAAATCCCGGCAATTAGCAATTGGCACTTACCACTTGGCCGTTAAAGTGCATTGCCAAATCCAGCAATTGCCGCGAGGGCCAAGTGCCAATTGCTAAATGCCAAGTGCCGATTAGATCAGCTTCCGTCGCAACATATCCAACGCCTGCTGCGAGGCCCACCAGCGCACGCGTTCGCGGTCGCCGGGAAATGTTCGCTCCACCACCTCAGTGGATTCGCCATTCGAGAGCGCATGGAAGACCAGTCCCACTGGCTTTTCTTCCGTCCCCCCGGTAGGGCCGGCAATTCCGGTGACAGACAGTCCCCAAGTGGCGCCACACTTCTTGCGAATGCCTTCCGCCATGGCAGCCGCGACCTGGCGACTGACGGCGCCATGGGCCGCGATGAGTGCCTTCGGCACATCGGCGAACTTGTGTTTCAATTCGTTGGAGTAAACCATCCCGCCGCCCAGGAAGTAACGCGAACTGCCACTCACGGACGTGATGCGCTCGCCGATTAGTCCGCCCGTGCAGGATTCAGCCACGGCAACGGTGGCGTTCCGCATCTGCAGGTAATAGCCGACAATCTGTTCCAGCGACTCGCCCTGGCGGGAAAACACGTGTTCGTCGAGTTCGTCCTCCAGCTTTTCCGCCAACTTGTCGACGCGCTGCTGAGCCACTTCCAGAGAATCGGCCCGCGCCCGCAGGTGAATCTCAATCTCACCGGCGTACGCCAGGATGGTGGTCTGCACGTTGGGATGGCGCCGATAAATAGGAGCGATGCGGTCGTCGAGGTGAGACTCGCCCAGCATGGCTACCTTAAGCACGCGGCTGGCAATGAACGCCGATGGCAGTTGCTGACGCAGGCGCTCCAGGCATTGCTCCTCGAATAACGGTTTGAGTTCGTGGGGCGGGCCAGGAAGAAGAATGATGATCTTTTCGTTGCCCTCGTAGCTGCCGGTGATCCATTGCCCGGGCGCGGTGCCGTTGCGGTTGCTAAGGACGGTGGCCCCAGAGATGATGTCGGCCTGCTTGGCGTTGTTTTCCGTGAATTTGAAGCCGCGCTTGGAAAAGCGCTTCCGCAGCGCTTCCACGATGGCTGGATCGCGTTCGAGAGACAGTTCCAGCGCATCGGCCACCGCCTCGCGCGTCAGGTCATCCTCGGTGGGTCCCAGTCCACCCATCAGAATAACCAAGCCGGCGCGGCTCAGGGCGGTGCGCGTGATCTCGGCGATATGCTCGCGGCTGTCTCCAACAATGGTCTTGAACGACACTTCTACGCCAAGCTGGTTGAGCTTATCGGTGAGGTAGAGGGAGTTGGTGTCCTGACGAAAAGGCGTCAGCAACTCCGAGCCCACGGCGATGATCTCAGCATTCATGAAGCAGTTATCAGTTGTCAGTTGTCAGCAACTGGAAATGATCTCACATCATGCGCCATTCCTCAGGTTCAAAAGCCGGCTGGAAGTTGAGAACTGAAAACTGAGAACTGGGTTCCTACGTTTCCTGCGGCAGCAATGGCTTACCCTGAATATCCCAGGAAAGATGGTGGACGGCGTTGCTGGTGGCCAGGATGGCGGAGCGGCCGGGAGCAAAGGCGAGCCCCACCAGGCCTTGACCGGCGACTTCCAGGGAGGCTTGCGCATCCGGCGTCAGCTTGACGATGCCGCGCTTGCCCCCCAGGGAGGCGGCGGCGTAGAGATTGCCGTCCACGTCGAAGGCCAGACCCTGAGGACGTCCCAGTCCACGATAGAAGACGGTTACTGTGCCGTGAGGGTCAACCCGATAGATGGAATCAAAGCTGGAGGTAGTAGGTCCGGTTACGAACAATTCACCCGAAACGCTGAAGGCCATGTGGTAGGCGGAGACACTGGGCTCCAGGGTGGCGAACACAAAAATCTGCCGGTCGCGGCCAATTTTGAAGATAGTGCCGCTGCGATCGCCCACGTAAAGGTTCTCTTCCTTGTCAAAGGCGAGTCCGGTGGCCACGCCCATGCCCTCCGCATAGGCGGACATGGTGCCATTAGGCGCAACCTTATAGACCGTGCCATCGTAGCGGGAAGAGACGTACATCTGGCCGGCGCGGTCGAAGGCGATGGCAGTGGCGTTCATCATCTCCGCCAGAAAGGGCTTGACGGCGTAGTTGGTGTCAATTTTGTAAATCGCCACCGGGACCTTCTGTCCGCGGGAGCCGGAGAAGGTCACATAAATGTTACCTTCCAGGTCGAGGGCAGGACTGGTGACGGGGTGGAGGTTCTCGGCGATGGTGACCGCCACCTTCACCTCGTGGGCGTTGCTGGTGCTGCCGTTGGTGGACACCACTACCGGCCCGGTCATGGCGCCTTCGGGAACGCGGGCCACGAGGAAGTCGTCGGAGCTGATGAGGACCGAGCCCTCCAGTTCACCAAACTGCACGCGCGGACGGCGGAGTTCTGGTGGGCGCAGGCCGCTGCCAATAATGCGGACTTCGCCACCGGGCAGAGCGGCGGCGGGGCGAACCGCGTCAATGCGCGGCTTGCCGTTCACATTTTTCTTGCCCAGCAGCCGTTCGGAGATGCCCATGCTCGCAATCTCGAGATCTGGCAGCGGAATTTATCGCAACCAGCCGAAGTGGAGCGCTGCCTGCAAGATAGCCAGCGCATACAGGCCCGCTCCCACGTCGTCCAGCATAATGCCCGAGCCCCCGGGAATTTTTTCCAGCAGACGCAGCGGCGGAGGCTTCACGATGTCGAACGCCCGAAAAAGTATAAAGCCGGCCAGCAGAGTTTTCCATCGTACGGGGGCGGCAATGAGGGCGATTAGCTGACCTGCAACTTCATCTATGACAACAAAAGATGGGTCACTGATACCGCTCTCGCGGGCCACGCGAGTTGCCGCCGGTATACCCAAGGTCACGGCCAGGCAGGCCAGCAGCACGGCGAATAAAATCTGAATTGCCGGGCCGGCAGCATGTGAGAAAGCCCACCACAGCAACACCGTTGCCGCGGAAGCCCAGCTTCCCGGACCAGGGCGCAGGCGACCGCAGCCGAAGAAGGTGGCAATGAGCCACGCGAGCTTGCCGGACGTGGGACGAGCTGTGGGAGTGCTATTTTCCACGCTGGTACTCTTGACCGGCATTATTGAAGTTTACGCCGGGGGGGCAAGTCGCCGGATACCACATCGTCGCGCTGGGATGGTCCCTGCTTCTCGCCGTTGGCCGCACGGGGATCGGACTTGAAGCCGGCTTCTTCCGGATCGGTGATGGGAGTGGAGATCACGTAGCCTCCGCTGGCCCACTTGCCCAGATCTATGAGGCGGCAGCGCTCGCTGCAGAAGGGGAAGTCGGGATCGGTGCGCACCACCAGCTTCTTGCAGGTGGGGCAACGCAGGCTGAGCACTCGCTTACGGGGCATGGGATCATTGAGTAATTGAGTAGATTGTACTTGGGTAATTTTACAAACCCCTAACTAGCTTTCGGGCTGTCTAACCGCGGGCAGCCGATGGAAAATTACAAATTGCAGATTACTCAATTACAAATTACACAATCTTCGCGACCAGGTCATAGTCCTGCGCTTCCGTGATGCGGCAGCGGTAGAACTCGCCGGGGAGGACACTTTCGCGTTCGCCGATGTCGTTGATCAGCACCTTGCCGTCAATTTCAGGAGCGTGCATCTCGGTTCGCCCCTCGAGCAGCAGGTCGGTTTCCTGCGATGTGCCCTCCAGCAGAAGGTCAAACTCGCGGCCAATCAGCGCCTTTTTGCGGCGCTTGCTGATCTGGCGCTGAAGGGTCATCAGGTGCTTGCGGCGGCGTTCAATTTCTCTGCCCGGCAGCTTGCCCTCGAGGTGAAAGGCGCCGGAGCCTTCTTCATCGGAGTAGCCGAAGGCGCCCAGCCAGTCGAACTCGGCCTGCCCAACGAATTCGCAGAGTTCCTCAAAATCGCGTTCGCTTTCGCCCGGAAAACCAACAATAAATGTGGTACGCAAGGTTAGAGCAGGAATAGCGCGCCGCATCTTCTCGATGGAACGCAGGAAGAGATCGGCGCCACCCCCACGCTTCATGCGTTTCAGCACGGTGGGCGAGGCGTGCTGCAGGGGTACGTCAATGTAAGAGCAAATCTTGTCACTGGAGGCGATAGTTTCCAGCAGGCGTCCGGTGATCTTGTTGGGATAGGCGTAAAGGAAGCGCACCCAGCGCAGGTCCTCGATTTGCGCCAGCTTCTCCAGCAGGAGAGCCAGCCCGTCCTTGAGGCCCAAGTCCTCGCCGTAACAGGTAGTGTCCTGGCCAATCAGGGTGACTTCGCGCACGCCGTTGCGGGCCAGTTGCTCCGCCTCGGCAATGACCGACTCGAAGCGCCGGGAGCGGAACTTGCCGCGCAATTGGGGGATGATGCAGAAGCTGCAAGGATGGTCGCAGCCCTCGGCAATCTTAATGTAGGCGGAGTAGCCAGGCGTGGCCAGCAGCCGCGGCGTGTTCTCGTCGTAAAGGTAATTGGGCAGGTCGGCGATGGCGCCGTCCCACTCCTGGCGGGAAAAGCGGCCTTGCGCTTCGCGGGCGCGGCCCTCAGGGCGGTCGTTCAGGATGGTGAAAGGCGAATGGCCGTTGGCCGGAGGCGCGGGGCGTGTCGTGATACCCGCCGCTGCGAGAATCTGCTCTAGTTCTCCGGTGCCGACCACGGCGTCCACCTGGGGTATGTTCTTACGAATCTCCTCGCGGTAGCGCTCCACCAAGCATCCGGCTACAACCAGGCGCTGAGCGCGGCCGCTGGCCTTGTGCTCGGCCATCTCCAGGATGGTGTCTACGGATTCCTGCTTGGCGCTGCCGATGAAGGAGCAGGTGTTTACCACGATGACGTCGGCGTCTTCCGCCCGCGGTGTAAGTTCTGCTCCCGCGCGTTGCAGCAGGCCCATCATGACCTCGCTGTCCACAAGGTTCTTGGGACAGCCCAGGCTCACGAAGCCGATTTTGGTCGGCTTGCGCGGGCTGGATTGTTCGCCGGATGTGGCTACGATTGGCTCTTTCAACGGCATGGAATCTATTTATTTTAGCAGGCAGGTTGGGTGGTCCGCTCAGGGCCAATCGGGCCACAGTAGGTCAATCGGTCGGCAGGCCGCTAAATGTCAATGTTTAGGGCGCAGGTGCGACGCGTACCTTCCCATCTTGAACTCATGGCCAGAATGGAACTGCGGCTTCTACGCGCAGGGGCGGCAAACGAGGAAGGTGTTCTCCTGGTGTTGAACAATGTGAGAGGCGGGGTGTCGCGCAAGTCGCGACGAGCCTGTGCGCAAGGCTTATGGCCACATCTACACAAACCGCCCGGGAGGTAAGCAAACTGGTGGTGGCCTGCCTGGATGGCCGCCGGCTGAAAGGCTACGTATTCAACTTCTCTGCTGCGCGCGAACGTTTTCGCCTCTTTCCTGAAGCCAACTCAGCCCCGGAATCCGGCGCCGATGTGGAGTTAGCCGACCTCAAGGCGCTGTTCTTTGTGAAGGATTTTGCCGGAAACCCTCAGTACAAGGAGCGCTATGAAAGCAACGGCGGGCGCGGGCGAAGGCTGGAGGTCACATTCAAAGACGGGGAAAAAATAATCGGCACGACCGAGGGCTGGTGCCCGCAGAAACTTGGTTTCTTTCTGTTTCCGGCGGATGCTAAGACTAACAACCTGCGAATTTTCGTCATAAACCGGAACGTCGCTCAGGTCCGGCTTCTATAAGTTCCCCGCTGCGCATCAGCGGCGGACAGAAGTAATTTCCTGGAACAACTCAGGCAAGCGCTGGGCATCTTCGGAAGACTGGGCGAAACGGGCGCGCTCATAATGCGTGGTGAACCGCTCCACAGACTGCCGGAGGGCATCCTCGCCGATGGTGGCGACAAATTCCTGGGGAGTCTGAGCGGGCAATTTACGCCAGCCGCGGCGGGCGGTGGCGCGCGTCATGCGCGTGTACCAGATGCTGGCCGCCATCTGCGGAGCTTGTGCGGGACGGCTGGCAGTTCGCCGGTTGCGCCACCCGCGTCGTAAGCGGCGCGCATTGGCCAGGAGGATGAAAATGCCGACTGCACCGCCAAAACCAAACCCCCAGCGCGACGGTGCACGCAAAAAGGAGCGCTGCGCAACGCGGGCACGGGCCAGCAGGAAGGCGTATTGCGCGCGCAGCCAGCTACGCTGCCGCTCCCACAGCGCGCGGCTATGTGCTCCGGCGCTGTCCTCAAGCGTGCGCTGATGGATGGAGTCGTAGTTGACCACCCACTCCCGCCAGAATTCGGAAGCCGCATCCAGGTAGAGTTGCAGACGGCTCCAGTGCCCGCGCGCGTAGCCCAGCCCGGCGGGCGTAGGGTCGAAAGTAGTCCACCCATATCCTGGGACGTAGGTTTCCACCCAGGAGTGGGCATCGCGGGCGCGGACCAGGTAGCTGCCGGTAAGATCGTTGAACTCTCCCCCGCGGAATCCGTTGACGATGCGCGCGGGAATGCCCAGGGTGCGCAGCATGATCGCCATGGCGGATGCGAAGTACTCGCAATGGCCCTGCTTGCGCACGAACAGGAAGTTGGCCAGGGGGTCGCGCGGCAGGGTTCGGGGCAAATCCAGGGTATACCCGTAACGGGTCATTAAATACTGCTGGATGGCAGCGGCTTTGTCGTAGGTAGTGCTGGCCGAAGCGGTGACTTGGAGAGCTAACTCCGGAATTCGCTGGTCCAGGCGAGGCAGCTGCAGGTAGCGCAGAGCCAGGGAAGCGGGCACGCTGCCGGAGGCGCTGCGGAGCAGGGCGGCTGAGGGCTGCGCCAGGTCGGCGATAGCTTCATAGGTGGTGATGGCGCGATCGCGATCCACGTTGTAGAGAGCGCCGGCGGCATCCTGGGCGATCTGACGATAAGGGCCAATTAGCGAAAAGGTGCGGCCGGCCACAAAGAAGACACTGGTGCCGATGGGCTCCATAAGGACGTGGTAACGGATGGTGCGAGGGAGCAGAGAACCGGGCCTGGGTTTTTCGTCCAGCGGGTGCGGGGAAAATTGCCCTGCGCGGGTGCGGGGTACAACAACCTCGGGCAGAGGATTGCTCCAGTTGCGCCCGTCGAACAGGCTGAGGGTTACGCCACGCCACTTGAGGTCATACGCGCCAGTGCTATCTCCTTCAATTTGAACGTGCATGACCATGGAGTCGGATTGCTGGATTTCACCAATCTGGCCCAGGCGAACGCTATCGCTAAAGCCAGTGGCAAGCTGGCCGCCGGGAGCATAGGCGCCCAGATAGCCGGTGGAAACGCGTGGAACACAGAAAAAAATAGCGGTGCCGCCCAGCAGAATCAGGACGAGAAAAGCAGGTCCGGCGGCGAACAGCCACCAGCCGAGGCTACGGGCGGTACCGGCGCTCTCCCGGGCGCGTACCGCGGCGCTTGCGGAAGAGCGCCGCATCTCCATAAGGATAAAGGTCGTTACCGCCACCAGCAGAAACACGGAAAAAGCCGCGAAAAACATGCTGTCCACGGTTAGAACAGCGGCGGCCAGCACCATGAGGAACGAGAGCACCGCCAGGTAGAGATGGTCGCGCTCCCGGCGCACGGAGAAGAGCTTTACCACCAATGCGAAGAGCACCAGGTGAACAGTGGCTGTAACAAAGCTTCGGGCAAGCAGAAAGAAATCAGCAGCATAGAAGAGGACGTAGAGCAGGGTCAGCAGGGAGGCTGTCCTGTCGGAAATAACCACCTGCCGGCCCTTGCCTACCAGGTAGCCGCGAAACATCAAGACCAGGCCTACCAGCAGGACAGACGGGAAGTCCAGTTTGCCGGTAGAAGCCAGGGTTGCGAAACCGGCGACCAGCAGCAGGTAAAGCGCTACTTCGAAATAGCGCTCCAACACGCGACTGGTGCTGGCCGGCGTCAAAACCTTGGCTTGCTGGTGCATGTGTACAGCTATTGTTGGATAGTAAAGCCGTGAAGGGAAGAGAGAAATGGCGTGGCGGCGCCCTTTGAGTTAGTGAAAGTAATGACGGCTGCTATCGTCGCCCGCGCAGGCAGGAAAGGGCGGCTGCGGGGTATGCTGGAGAGAGATGCGGCTGGGCCTTTCCTTTCTACTCCTTCTGCTGCTGGCAGGTTGCGTGCGGCGGCCGCCTATAACGGCTCCGCCGGCCAATCTGCCCGGCCCCGAACTCCTGCAATGTCCTGCCGGAGAAGAAGACATGCTGCGCTGGTTCACTCCGCGCGATACCTCCCTGCATGCGGAAGGCAATCACAATCCCCTTTACACAACTGTACTGGGTGACCGCTTTTACTGGACCAAGAGCGCTAAGGGATGGCCCTGGGACATTCAGCTTTACGATAAACGGTATATCTATTTGTGGATTACGGAGAACGGCTGGAACAGTCCGGCCAGTTTCAAAGAGTTCGAAGGCAAGAATGAGCCACTGGCGCCGCGCTGCCTGGCGTTAAAAGGTGGCAAGGACGCGGTGATTACGGTGCCAGACACCCGCTACCGGACATTCTCAGGTTGCTCAGACTACACGGTGAAAAGCTTGCGTAAAGGTGTGAACGAAGTTTGGGGCCCTTACCCCATGAACTGGAAGGCGCTGGGGCGCAGCGCGCCCACCGTGGTGGTGAGCTATCGCTATAGCTGTGGCGACAACTACGACTCCTGCCGTGACAAGGAACTCTATTATCTGGTGAAGGATTATGGGCTGATGCAATGGCAGCATTACCAACTGAGTGCTGCGCCCAATGACTACAAGCTGGTTGAGTCCTCAGTTTTCGATCGGCTGCGCGCGGGACAAACGGATCCCTACTTTCCTTGCGCTGACAAAAAATAAATTGATACTTCGGGCCGAACATTGCCTGTCACAAGAATTGTGTCTTGTACGGTGGCATGTTCGGACTTAGAATACGCCCCAAAGCCATGAAAAAAAATTATGCCCAGCGGTACGTCTTCGCGCTTACGTGTGCTTGCATTGTTGCCTTGCTAGGATTTCAGGACACCGTTCGAGCCCAAGCCGTTCCAGCAGCGGAGCAGGTTTCGGCCAGGGATGCCGTAAGCGCGGGGGCCACAGCGCCGGCCACTGTAACTATGTCAACGGTAACCAGGGGAACCGGTTCTTCGCTGGTGATTGGGCCGGGCGACGAACTGGACGTAACTGTCTACGGGGCGCCGGACCTCTCCGGGCACACCCGGGTGGGAAGTGACGGCAACATATCGCTGCCGCTGGTCGGTTATGTTCATATCGCCGGCCTGAGCAGCGACCAGGCGCAACAAGCCATCAGCCGGCAACTGGAGGAAAAACACATCGTAAAAGAGCCGCAGGTTTCGGTGTTCGTGAAGGAATACACGAATAGCGAGATTTCCGTAGCCGGCGAGGTGGCGAAGCCGGGCGTTTTCTCGGTGCTGGGACCGCACCGGCTGCTCGATGTCCTGGAGGCAGCGGGCGGGCTGACGGAGAAAGCGTCGACCACTCTAACGATTTCACATCGTAATAGCGATGAGTTGACTACCGTTCACTTGTCCAACGATCCCGCGCAGATGGCGCGTGCCAATATCGAACTGCAGCCGGGGGACACGGTGGTGGTGCCGCAGGCGGGCATCGTGTACGTGCTGGGAGAGGTGAATAAGCCCGGCGGATATGCGCTGAACTCCAGCGGTGGAGTGACCTTGCTGCAGGTCTTGGCGGCGGCTGGGGGGCCAACGCACCTGGCCGCGGTATCGGGCACTAAGATGGTGCGGCGCACGCCCACTGGGCTGAAGGAGCTCTCCGTGCCCATGAAGGATCTCCTGCGTGCGAAGGCGGCCGATATCCCGATGAACCCGGGAGATATTGTCTATGTCCCCAGCAGCAAGGTGAAGTCGGCCTTGAATGCAGGAGCTTTGGCAAGTTCCGCCGGGGCCGCCGCCATCTATCGTATCCCCTGACGAAGCTCCACGCTCGCGGACCTCAATCGCGGGTTTCGTAGACCCACATCTCTGCGCCCCGGTTGGCGCGCGCCGGAACCGCCA
>DATJFA010000479.1:0-2111 GCA_035496015.1 Terriglobales bacterium
AGGCTACTGGGGAAATCCCGAAGCTACCGACGCGGCTCTGCGGGGCGGCTGGTTCCACACCGGCGACATGGCCACTGTAGACGAGAACAATTACGTGCTGGTGGTAGACCGCAAGAAGGACATTATCGTCAGCGGCGGCGAGAATATATCCTCGCTGGAGGTCGAGAAAGTCCTGGCGGCGCACCCTTGCATTTACGAGGCGGTGGTCATCCCGGTGCCGGACGAAAAATGGGGCGAGGTGCCCAAGGCGCTGGTCGCCTTGAAGCCGGGGACGTCCACTAGCGAATCGGAGTTGCTGGACTTCTGCCGGGAACGGCTGTCGCATTACAAGTGTCCGCATTCCATTGAGTTCCTCGACAGCCTGCCTAAGACTGGCACGGGGAAGCTGTTGAAGCGGGAATTGCGTAAGAAATATTGGCTGGCGCAGAAGACCACTGCCACGTAGCGTGGGTTCCACAACTCCGGAATGGGCTTTCGCCTGTGTGGCGGAGCGGGTTATCCGCCTTTATGCGGCCGTGAGCTCAAGCCCAAGGAAGAACTGCGGAAGTGAAGCTCGGCATTATCGCCTGCGCGGTGGAACCTAGCGTTTGCCGCGCTTGGCGAGTAGAGGAGCCCTGATATGCAGCTCAAGGACAAAGTAGCGGTGGTGACGGGCGGGGGGAACGGAATTGGCCGGGCGCTGTGCCGGCGCTTTGCTGCAGAAGGCGCCAGGGCGGTGATTGTTGCCGATATTCAGGCTGCGGCCGCCGAGCTAGTGGCCAAAGAGACGGGCGGCATCGCTGTCGCGGCCAACGTGGCGCGGGAGCCCGATGTGCTCCGCCTGGTAGGGCAGGTCATAAAAGATTATGGGGCCATTGATCTGTTCTGCTCCAACGCCGGAATAGGCGCCAAGGGAGGAGTGGAAGCGGCGGATCAGGAGTGGTCGCGCAGTTGGGAAGTGAATGTGCTGGCGCACGTGTATGCCGCCCGCGCGGTGCTGCCGCACATGCTGGCTCGCCATGAAGGATATCTGCTGCAGACCGTCTCGGCCGCGGGCCTGCTCACGCAGCTTGGGTCGGCGCCCTATGCGGTGACCAAGCACGCTGCCCTGGCATTGGCGGAATGGATTTCGATTACCCATGGCGACCAGGGTATCAAGGTTTCCGCCCTGTGCCCGCAGGGGGTACGCACCGGCATGCTGAAGCGCGCCGAGTTCGGCGGCGGCGCCTTCCTGCTGGAGGGCGCGCTGGAACCGGAACAGGTGGCGGAGGAAGTGGTGAAGGGGCTGGCGGAGGAGCGTTTTCTAATTTTGCCTCACCCCGAAGTGGCCGAATTCTTCGGCCGCAAGGCTGCCGACTACGAGCGCTGGCTCCGTGGCATGCGCCGCCTGCAGGCGAACGCGCAAATTCTAAAGACTTCTGCCTGAACACAGGAGCAGGCAGACAGAATCATAGAGATGGTCCAAGGGAGGCACGGACATGGCCACAGCGATAACCACACCTACAAAGGTTGCGGGCGGCGGCTTCCTGCTGGAGGAACGCAAGCCGGAAGATGTTTTCACGCCTGAGGATTTCACCGAACAGCACGCACTGATCGCGCAAACGGCGGAAGAATTTGCCGCCAATGAAATCATCCCCAACATAGAAAAAATGGAGCACAAGGAGTTCTCCGTTGCCCGCGAGCTGGTCAGAAAGGCGGGCGAGCTGGGATTGAGTTCTGTGGACGTTCCCGAAGAATACGGTGGCACGCAACTGGACAAGGTATCTTCGGCAATCATTGCCGACCGCCTGGCCGTGCATGGCGGCTTCAGCACCACCTGGGGCGCGCACACCTGCATCGGCACGCTGCCTCTGGTGTACTTCGGCACGGAGGAACAGAAGAAGAAGTATCTGCCGCGCCTGGCGGCTGGCGAGATAGTTGGCGCCTTTGCCCTCTCGGAGTCGTCGTCCGCCTCTGATTCGCTGAACTGCCGGACCAAGGCGGAACTGTCGGCTGACGGAAAATACTACATTCTCAACGGCGAAAAAATGTGGATTACAAACGCCGGCTTTGCTGACCTGTTTACCGTGTTTGCCAAGGTAAACGGCGAGAAGTTTACGGCTTTCCTGATCGAGCGCAATTTCCCTGGGTTT
>DATJFA010000480.1:0-2738 GCA_035496015.1 Terriglobales bacterium
CGCCGATAACCGCTGACTTGCGGCCTGGGAGATCCAGCAGCTTTACCGTTTCCGCGCTCTTGCCCGACTGCGACACCGCCACCACCAGCGTGCTTTCATCCAGCAACCGGGGCAGAAAATGAATCAGCTCGGAAGTTTCCACCAGCAGCGCGCTGGTGCCGCACGCCAGCAACGAGAGATAGAGCGGCTGCAACGCGTTCAGCGACGCGCCCATCCCGGTCAGCACCACTCGCTCGTACTTGCCTTCCACAGGTGTCAGTCGGCGCAGTTTGTCAGTGGCTTCCAGCACAGGAAGTGTGTTCTCCAACGCTTCCGGCTGGCCCAGCAGGTCTTGGAAATAGCGGCCCTGGATGACCGTTCCCAGGCGATTAGTTTCCATCGCGATGAATTCCTTCGTGGTCATGATTGCCTTTGCTTGCCGAACCGGTTGTACCAGGCGCGGGCCGCCCCGGCCACACCCGCATCCGCTCCCATGCGCGCCAGCAGGATTTCCGTTTTCTCCGCCGGCACCAGGGTGCAACTGGTGCGCACCACCTCGCGGGCTCGATCCATGAACAGATGAGCGCTGGCCATCACTCCTCCGCCCAACGCGATCGCATCCGGACAGTACATGGTGACCAGGTTGGCCAGGCCCACGCCCAGGTAGTAGCCTTCCCGCTCCACCGCTTTTTGTGCGAGCGCATCGCCCTGTTCCGCCAGCCGGCAAATCTCCTTCGCGCTCAGATCGGCCGGCAGTTGCCTCCCCGCGGGCGCGTTCTCCCGGGCCCAGGTGACCATGGCCGGTCCCGCTGCCATCCATTCCCAGCAGCCGCGCGCCCCGCAGTAGCACAGCGGCCCCGAGGCCTCCACCACCATGTGGCCGAGCTCCGGGTGCGACTGGTCCACGCCGCGGTACAGTTCGCCGTCGAATACGAGGCCGCCACCGATGCCGGTGCTGACTGTCACGTAGATGAAACGGCGCTTGCCCCGGCCGGCGCCCCAGGCGGCTTCCCCCAGCGCGGCAGCGTCGGCATCATTTTCCACGGCTACCGGCACGCCGAACTCATGCTCCAGCGGCTGCTTCAGATTGGAACCTTTCCAGCCGGGCAGGTTGTCCACCGTCCCAAAAATGCCGGTCTCCGGGTCAATGGGGCCGGTGCTGCCCACTCCAATGCCCTTGAGTCTCTCGCCCGCATGCTGCTCTGACTCGCGCAGCAGTCCGATAATGCGCTCCAGTCCGCGGCCAAAACCCTGCGTCGGGCTGGTGGCGCACTCGGTGCGGTAGAGAATGCGGCCATCAGGAGCCACCGCACCCGCCGCAATCTTGGTTCCGCCAATGTCAATGGCCCCGATCACGCAGCCACCTGCGCCTGGAGAAAATCTGCACTCTGCATTTGCACCCTGATGAGGGCAGTTTTTCTGCCCGCTGGCCCGCTGGCCACTCGTGGAATCAACAATTTGGCGCGCTCACTTTCGTAGGAAATTCCATTGTAGCTTAGGAAGCAGCTTTTGCCTGTCCCAATAGCAATCAAAAGCAAAGATTCGAAACTGTTGACAACCTTCCGCGCAACATTGTACCGTGCCGCCTCGAAAACAGGATCCATCGCGCTCATCGCTGGAAGCGATGCTTGCCTGCCCTGGCCATACTCCCCCCGAGTGCCCAGGGCTTGCTTTGATGAGTTCACGCCCGGTCTGAGTCGTGTGGACAACGCTCGCGCCCTGTCACTACACTCTTGCCGTACCCTGAAGGCTATGAAACTCGTCACCTTTTCCAGCAGCTGGGGTGAAACCCGGATTGGCGCGCTCACTCCTGACGGCGCCATTGTTGATCTCAACTCCGCCTGCGCTCTTTACCTGCGCGATTCCGAACGCGAATCAGCCTACGTGCGCCTGGCCCGAGCCCTGGTCCCGCCCAACATGCGCGAACTCTTCGGCGGCGGCGATACCGGTCTGGAGGCGGCCCACAAGTCGCTCGACCACGCTCTCACGTTGAGTGGCGAGGTGCGCGGCGTGAATGGCGAGCCGGTCATCTATGCCCGTGAGGAGGTGAAGCTCAAGGCCCCTATCATCCCCAAGAAGTTCTTTCATACCGCGGGGAACTTCCGCGAGCATCACGAAGAGGCCGTGCGCGCCAAGTTCTCCCATCCCGTGCGCCCGTGGATCGTATTCTTCCAGAACGTGGACGCCATCATCGGCCCGGACGAGCCGGTTATCTACCCCGAGCACCTCACTCAGGAACTCGACTACGAACTGGAACTCGCGGTCGTGCTCAAGAAAGCGGGCAAGCACTTCTCCGCCTCCCAAGCCGGTGACTACATCGGCGGCTACATCATCTTCAACGACATTACCGCCCGCGACATTCAGCGGGAGGAGATGAAGTCGGGCGTATTCAGCTACTGCAAGGCCATTGACAGCTTCTGCCCACTGGGGCCGCACATCGTGACCGCGGACGAAATCCCCGACCCGCACAACCTCGCCATGGAGCTGCGCGTGAACGGCGAGCGTCGCCAGGTGTCACATTCCGGCAAGATGTCGGTGAAGATTCCGGAAATCATCGCCCACTACTCCGCCATGGGTTACAGCGCTGGCGACGTGCTCTCTACCGGCACCGTTTCCGGCGTGGCTGCCTTCAGCGGCGATCCCAAAGCCTGGTATCTCAAGCCCGGCGACGTGATGGAATGCGAGATCGAGCGCATCGGCGTGTTGCGCAATCCCGTCATCTCCTGGGAGTAGGCCTACGGCAATAAGCCGGCGATGGC
>DATJFA010000481.1:0-9149 GCA_035496015.1 Terriglobales bacterium
TACATGGATCGGGCGCAACTGTGGGCCAGGCGCATGCGTGGCCGAGCGGCACAACCGTTGGCCCCGGGGCTCGGCGAGGCATAAGGCTGAACGCCTACTGCTCCTCGAATTCCGTGAACGCTCCCGTCTCTCCGTAGTAGACGCGCAAGTTGCACTGTTTGGGTCCCATCTGGCCAAAATAGAGGGTCAACTTGTCATTGGGCTGGCTGAGCTGGCCGAGGTCCATGAGCCCGCGCGCCAAGTCCTGCTGTGCTTCGTAAGCGTTCTCCGGCTTTTCATTCTTGCTGACAATTAATGTCCAGTTTTTTTTGCCTGGAATCAGGTACATGGTGTAGGCGCCGGTTGGAATTTGTTTGCCGCTGAACTTGATATCGGCGCCCGAGAACAGCACCATAGCCGAGCCGCCCGGCATCCAAACTTTGTTTTCCTTGAGCCGGTCCCCCTTTTTGAAGGGGACGCTGTTGTAGCGAACGGTGACTTGCTTGTTATCAGCAAAATTGCAGGAAACCGTGTCCGAGTCCGTTGGAGCCGGGTCCTGAGCGGCTAAGCCGCCAGCCAAGAGTAATTCGCCAACCAACAAAATGCAGATTGCCAGCCTGCGCATGAGCGGTCCTCCCCTGTCCTGTTCACCGCTGCTTCCTGGCTACTGTGTAATTTTGTTCCGAAAAAGGAGAGCAGCGGCAGCGCCGCCTTGCCGCACTGTCGTGAAATGCGGAAAAGATGTGCTTCGTCGACTCGCCATTCGCAGGCGGCGCTGTCCCTTCGGCTGCTAATGATAGCTCAGCACAGCCCCACTCCGCAGCAATATCTGTGCAATCGGGTAGCCGCTTGCCCGGATTCCCTATTTGGCCACAATCACAGGGCGGAGTGCCCCACGTCACCGCACTCCCCGCAAGTCTGGGAGTATCTGATAGTTAGTGCTTTCGGGCACGCTGTGCACTGATACTTCAATCGTTCGCGGAAACGGCACGCGAACGATACCCTGAGGCGGGCGTGCCCGACTTTTCCTTCCAGGAGGCTATTTTCCGCCCTACAGCTGTGGGTTGAGCAGAGAAGGTGGGGGCAGCGGGGCATCGGTGACGAGTGTCCGCACAAGATCACTGTTAGCTTGCCACCAGCCGTAGAATGTCCGGCCGCGGTGACCGCAGGAAACCTGGAGAACACGCCAGCCGGCCTGTTCGGGTCCGCAGAGAGCGTGCTGAATTGCTTGCACACTGGTCAAACCCGCTGGCAGATGGGAGGAAATTCCTTGCCCATTGCCAACATTGACAGAAATCGACCGGGTATCGAGTCGCAAGCCCTGACCCAGGGCTTTGAGGGCGCTCTCCTTGGCGCTCCACAGCAGAGTTACGAGGGCAGGCCGGAATGGAGCCGGCACATTCTCCACCAACAACTGTTCTTCAGTAGTGAAATAATCACTCACAAACGCGTCAAGGCGCGGCTCGATCGCTTCCAGGTCGCAACCCACTACGACTTCTGAAGGCACGACGGCAGCAATGGCCCTCCCACCACAATGACTCAGTGATACCCCCAGCGCCGCCCGCTGCCCCGCAATGAAGGCCTCGGGCGCGCCAGACGTGGCAGGACGTATCTCAATGTGGACCAGAACACTGCTTTCCACGCGCCAACCCAGGTAAGCGGCAATCGCACACTTGGCCGTCCAGCGTCCCAGGCGCCAGTCATTAGAACGTTTGGCAAATTTCATTCCGCTGAGACAGCGCGCTTCATGTGCACAAAGCCAGGCATTGTCTATTGGCGCATCCGCCATCGTCTGCTGCAGCCAGAATATGCTCATCAGCATTCAACGTTTGGGGGGAACGTCAGCCTCCTCCCACGCTTCGTTTAAGCTGCCTGCGCAACTTTCTGTTCTTGTTCCATTCTCCGTTCCAATGCGTGGATCAAGTAGGGGCGAAGACGCGCGGGAGGGATAATGCAATGCAGAGCGCCCACTCCCAACGCCCGCTGCACGCTGTGGATACGGTCGAACTCGTTCGCCATCTCTCCCAATTTCTCCGAATGTATGATTTTGAACAGCTCGTTCCACTGGGCGCGCAAACGGCCCTTCTCCAGGCCATCCGCCTTGGTCATCGCGTCACTTAAGGCTTGCAGGCGCAGATCCTTGCGAGCCCGGGCCTCCACCTCACTGGCAAAAACAACAGCGGCGGCAGGCGCGCCTCCAATCACGGATGCATATGTCCCCTCCAGCGCGGCAACCTCTAACTCTTCATTCAGCACTCGCGAGAAAACCACATAAGCTCCGCCGTGGTAGCGGGAGATCACGCAAAAGACCATTGGTCCCTTGAAGTTCACCACTGCCCGGCCAATTTCTGCGCCGTACTCCAACTGCAGTCGGCGCATGGATTCGGGGGAGCCATCGAACCCGGAAAGATTGGCCAGCAGCACGATGGGCCGGTTATTGCTGGCGGCATTGATGGCGCGGGCTACCTTTTTGGAGGAGAGAGGAAAGAGGGTGCCAGCGGTCCATTGATCCGGTCCGTCGGCGGGAACAAATCCCAGCCGCGCTATAGGCTTGGATTCGATACCGATCATGCACACGGGATAGCCGCCGAGATGGGCATCCCAGATCACCGCGGTTTCGGCCCCCTGCATGCCGGCCCAGCGTTCAAGCGGCTGATGATCCTGATCAACCGTTGCCATCATCACCCGGCGAATGTCGAAGGATTTCTTCCGGCCTGGGTTGCTATTATCGGAAAAGACTTCTCCCACCAGCGCAAAGCTGCTCTCACCATTGTTGCCATGCAGGCTGGCGCACACATCACGTTCTTTGGGATCGGTAGTCTCTGCTGGCCTGGGGAAGCGCTCGCCCGGCAGCACATAGGTATGGTCGTAGTGACGCAAGAGAATGTGGCAGGCTTCGTGAATATCCTGGGCCCAGTACTGAGCCTGGCCATTGAGGCCCATGATGCGGCTATAGCCACCGATACCCTGGTTGTCATCGGCGGAAACACTGCCGGAATAATCCAGGGCACGCTTGCCGGTCAGTACCATAGCGGCATTTGGGGTCATGATCAGGATTCCGCGGGTATGCATGAGCATGGTCGCTTCGGCGTTCCAGTACGGCTGGGCTCCCACGTTGATGCCATCCACCACCAGGTTTACTTCGCCGCCGGCTTGCGTAAATTCCACCAGGCGGCGCAGAACCCGGGCAATCCAATCCATGTTTTCCACTCCGCTGTCCATGGAAATTTTGGCGCCGGCGGAGATGGGGAACCATTCCAGAGGCACATGTTTCTTTTCCGCCAAATCGAGAGCGGCAATGATTCGGCGGCACTCCGGCTCAGCAATGGCTCCCAGATCTTTGCTGGGATCCCCCAGCAGCATGACCCGGGTCATGCCTTCCGGATACTTGGCGGTGAAGTTGCAAATGAGGCCGGCGATGATGTTGGCCTTGTTTTGTCCGTAAGGCCGGTCTACAGGAACCAGGCGGCCATCCGGGCTAAGATCATGCTCATAAAAATTGCCGGTGGGGAAGGCGGTTCGCGTGTCTTCCCGGTCTGGAGTGAGCATCTTGATGATTTCGTAAGGGTAGATGAGCCCCCGCCGGCGCATGCGAATGACCTTCTGCTCGTACTCGCTCAGCGGCTTGATGGCTTCCACTTTTGTTGCTGGGCGGACCGTCACGTGCATGCCGGCGCCGCCGGGCATGGAAATGCGAAGAAACATGTCGCGTAGTTCGCCCGTCTGGGGATGTGGAATGCGGGCACGTACCACCACCTGCTCCAGGCCCAGGCCTTCCATGGCCGGGGCCAGCCGGTTCAGGATGCTGTGGAACTCGTCCATGTTGAGGCGCAGCGGCGGCCACACATAAAGGAATACCCGGTTCCAATAGAGACGGTCCTTGAGTGGACGTCGCGACTGAACCAGCCGAATGCTGGCCAGGGCTTCCGCGAACATCCGCTCCAGGTGGGGCAATTGCACGATGTGCCCAGCCTCGTCATACACAGGAGTAACGTCGCGGACTTCCGCAATCGCAAACAGGCGTTCATCCTTGGGATTATCGCGAGCGGTGCCATGGAGCAAATACACATCCTCCACCGACGGCAGCCGCTGAATCTTAAAGTTTGCCAGGCGCCAGAGATGCAGGCGTCTGCCGATCATGGGATGGATTCCGCGGTACAGCTTTTTCTCCTCATACCTGCTGTCGCGGAGCCGGTAAGTGAAATGCTGCACGCCGCCGTTGCCTTGGCCGCCAACCAACACCACAATGCGCTGGATGATGGGAGGAAATCCGGCCTCGTTGAGCACAGATTGGATTTCCTGCTGAGCAGCTTCGGGATCGGCCAGCGAATCAATCCGCCAGAGGTAGAAGTCAAGTGCGATCTGATGCTCCGCCGGCACCTCGCTGATCATGCCAGACATGGACCGAGCCACATCACGCAGCCGGGCATACTCCGCGCAAGCGGTGAAAAGATGAACGTGTTTCCCGTCGTCGTTATATTCCGCGCTTACAAAGCACTCTCCGCCCGACAACAGACAGCGGTAGCTGGCCAGGCCCTGTATCCGGTAATAGCGGCAGGTAAGCACTTCCAGCATCAAACGGCGGCATTCGGGGGTAGCGGCGGAAAATCGGCTGGAGAAGAGCCCCATGAGAGGCTGTGGACACTCCACCAGAGCGGTTATTCTCTGGTCACGGTCCGCAGATTCCGGATTGGCGCTAAGGGAAGCCAAATGATCTTTCATATGCGCGTAAACCTGCTGGCGGGCGCGCTCGAAGGTGGGCTGATCGAAGCAGCGGTAGCGCAGCTCCTGGGCCACGTCGCTGATGCTGGGGAAGGCTCCACGGGCAATAGAGATCAGGCGGTCGAGCAAGGTGCGAAACTCGGTTCCAGCGCTGCAAGCAAATACGTCCACTCGTGCTAAGCGCTGTTCCAGCATGCGAAAGACGACTGCGGTCTGCTGTTCTACTCGTTGGTGCGATTTGTAAATCCAGAGCAAGCTCTGCTCCAGTTCCGGCGACCGCTCCAGCGTCCGTATGCCATAGTGAGCCAGCGCCCGCAGCAGCGCGTCGCGAAAGCCTACGGGAAGCCCATCGCCGTTTGTGTCCAGGGTCCGCAAGAAAGTGAATAATTGCAGTTCCGCGCTGGGCTGCTCCGCACCGATGGAGCTATCCACATTGGGCTGGCGGTGAAAGAGAGAGCAGATATTCACGAAGGTATGGAGAATCTCGTCTTCACGCCGCGTGAACTCATCGCTGCCGGCGTGTGCTGCGCCACTGCGACTCCAGGCGGAAAGGAGGCTTGCGGTCTGGGAAGGATCCACATCGAAACCAAGCATCAATTGCCGCAGCGAATCCAAACTCGCGAGAGTATCCACGCCTGGTTCACGCTTCTCTGGCGCAACCAGCGGCGCAAACGCAATCCGCTGTGCGATGTGGCTTCCGTGCTCGCCTTCTGCTGGTTCTATCTGCAACAGGGGCGTTCCCGCGTCAACCTGCACATTAGGTATGGTCAGTATCTGGCAGACCTTGCCGGAAAATGGAGCCACCACCTCCATCTCCATCTTCATCGCTTCCAGCACGGCTACGCGATCACCCGCCGCAACCATATCTCCCGGCTTGACAGCAATGGAGACCACTACGGCGGGAGCCATGGCGTGGACCATGCCGCCTTCATGACGATCAATGCAATGGGAAACGCCGTCTACTTCGATGCGGTACTTCAATTCTTCAGCTACGGAGGTAATCTTGAAGCGCCGCCCGCCTGTGGTCAGCCAGTATTCGAAAGAGTCCAGGCGTTCACTGCGGGCATGGATGCAAGCCCCATCCACTTCCACGCGGTAAGAATGAGGGTCCAGGCGGTACACCTGAAGGGAGTAGGAATGCCCCTCATAACGAAGTGTCACCGCACGGCCGATTTCGCGCCGGACTTGAGGGCGCCCGCGAACTGCCGAGGCGTAAAACTGCTTCTGCTCGATCGCCAGCTCCGCATCGTAAGCTTCTATTGCGCCCTGGAGTAGGGCCACTTCGGCGTAGAGGCGGGAAATATGAGTACCATTGCCGGCCAGACGATCCAGCCAGCCGGTATCAACTTCTCCCCTCTGAACCTCGTCGCGCGCGAGTAGCTCTGAAAGGAAGGCCTTGTTGCTGGCTCCGCCCCGAATGACGACAACTCCCTGACGAAGCGCTCGCTGCAGGCGGGAGAGGGCTTCCCCGCGAGTCTGCCCGTAGCCGATGATCTTGGCGATCATGGAATCGAACTGCGGCGAGACGGTGTCACCTTCCGCCAGACCCGTGTCAATGCGCACGCCGGGTCCGGTCGGAATCCTAAACCGCTCCACGACACCGGGGGCGGGGGCGAAGGCGGCATTGGGGTCTTCGGCGTTGAGCCGCACTTCGATGGCGTGTCCGCTTGGCAGCGGGGGGGCAGCACTCAGGCGTCCGCCAGCGGCTACATAAATCTGCAATTTGACGAGGTCCAGCCCCGTGGTGCACTCGGTTACTGGATGTTCAACCTGCAGCCGGGTATTCATCTCCATGAAGAGGAACCGGTGGCTTTCCGGCTGGTAGAGGAATTCCACCGTTCCGGCATTGTGATACTCCGCAGCCTTGCTCAAACGCACCGCTGAATCACGCAACTCGTGCTCCGCTTGCTGGGAGAGCACCGGCGAAGGCGATTCTTCGAGTATTTTCTGATGGCGGCGCTGGATGGTGCAGTCGCGCACCCCAGCCGCCCAGGTTGTACCGTGGTGGTCAGCGATGATTTGGACTTCGATGTGGCGTCCCCCGTGTACCAGTTGTTCCAGGAACACAGTGGGATTACCGAATGCCTTACAGGCATCCGAGCGAGCGCCCGCAAACGCTGTGGAAAGTTGAGCGGGTGAATTTACGCGGCGGATGCCATGGCCGCCGCCACCAGCGGTCGCCTTGATGAGTAAGGGATACCCCAAGCGGTCAGCCTGGCGTTCTGCCTCCGCGAGAGTTTCAACGGCGCCCCCGCTCCAGGGCACCACCGCCACCTGTGCCTGCTCTGCCAGCAGCTTGGAGGATATTTTGTCGCCCAACAACCGCATCGCAGCGGCGTCTGGACCTATAAATACGATCCCTATGCTGCGACAGAGATCGGCAAATTCGGCGTGCTCGGCCACGAAGCCCCAGCCCGGCCAAACCGCCTCAGCGCGCGCGCTCTGCAAGGCCTGTTGCAGGCGCTCGTAGTTCACGTAGCTGCTTTTAAGCTCTCCCGTAGCTGGATCAGTCAGGTGGGCCGGCCCAAGGAATACGGCCTCATCGGCCTCGCGCACGAACAAGGACCGGCTGTCTGGCTCCGTGAACAGCGCGATGGTGCGCAATGAGGTCCGATACTGGTGGTTGAACTCGCGGGCCGCATAAATGAACCGCATGGCCGGCTCGCCGCGATTAACTATGGCGACGCGCTGAAACTCGATCTGCATAAAGCCCCCCGTACGGTTCGATTTCCTGCTGCCAAATCCGCGCGGGATCAGGCGGCAGTCTGCAACGACGTTAGGGCTTGCAGTGCTTTCAAAGCGTTGGCATCGGCGCCCCGCGGGAGGGCGACGGTGCCATAGCCTTTCAGCTGCAGGTAAATATTTCCGTCAGCGTCTATTACTTCCACCTCAAATTGCGAGGGCTGAGGCGTGACCAGAGCATACAAAGGCCCTGCCGCGATTTCGGGTGACCGCAGCACGCATACTTCTTCCACATGCTGTGGCAGCCCCAACTGGCCTTGAAAAGCCAACTCCCAAAGGCCGGCAGACTGGAAGCACAGCTCGATCAACCTTGGAGACATGATGGTAGGCAGATCGGGTGGATGGTGATTGCCGGGCAAATTCTTCGCCATCAGCCCGGTCATGCGAGCGCCATCCCACCACGCCTGCTCTACCACACGATAAGCCGGTCCGTGGAAATAAACGCGGTAAACATCCTGGGCCGTGATAGTGGCTCCGGCAGGTGAATTCGGCCTGGGCCTGGTAACCGGCTGCAGCACTGTGCTGCTCAGGCGCACGCGGCCGGTGAAATGTGTGGTGACTTGCGGTTCCATCTGGTTGGGAAGCGTTCTTCGCCCCAGGAGCCGGCACTCGGCAACCAGTATGTCGCCCATGGGACGAATAATTGCCTCAACTGTCAATGTGCGGGGTTGGTTGCGATAGAACTTAACCGGGGAGAGGAAGTTCACATTCTCGACCGCCTCGACATGCCAGCCCGGAAGCAGGCACAGCGCGGCTTCGGCAAACGCCTCGATCCCCATGACGCCCGGCAGCAGAGGCGTGCCTTCAATCTGGTGGTCGCGGAGGAAGGGTTGAACTGCCGGGTCGAGGGTGGTCTCAATGGACAGTCCGCCCTGCAGGGTCATGGATGCAACTTTGCCAATCATGGGCCCATGGGCCGTTTTTTGCAGGATGGTCCGCGCTTTGTCTACATCCAGGCCTCCGGTCGGATCGAATTCGTTCATCAGAACACCGAGCCGCTGGCCAATGACGACCTCGCCCCTTGTTGCTCCTGCTGTTAGTTCGCGGCGGATGAGGGGAATGCCGGCATCTGGTGGCAGCATGTCTATGCCGGCGGCTTCCATCATCTTCGGAATCGAGCCACGAGTAGCCATGCCGATGCCACCCCATGCCGTCCAATCAATGGCGATGGCACGCGTGGCCGGCCTGGTGCTGCGGAAGCTCGACGTGATTTTGCACAACAGATCGTTGGCGGAGCTGTAATCGGTTTGTCCTGCGTTGCCGAAGCGGCCGGCAATGGAGCTGAATGCAACCGTAGCGCCCAGAGGCATGTCGCCGATGGCGTGCAACAAGTTGAACCAGCCGTCGCTCTTCACATCGAAGATGAGGTCGAACTCGCGGGCCTCCTTGTCCGGCAGCATATGGCTGCGTTCCATGCCAGCCGCATGCAACAGGACGTCAATGCGCCCGCTGCGCTCCTTTACCTGGTTAATGACTTTGGCTACCGCATCCGGGTCGGTAAGATTCACGGCAAAATAATGCGGAGTACCGCCGGCAGCTCGCACGCTGTTGATGGCGGCCAGCGCGGCCTGGGCCCGCTCCAGCGCTGCCAGCTCCTTCTCGACTAAGGCGGGAGTAGCACGCTCGCCTCGCGCCTGAATGCGAGTGAAGAGTTCGCGCTTCAGGCCCTCCTTGTCGTTGGCAAAGCGTGTGAGGTCGGGATTGTT
>DATJFA010000482.1:0-10252 GCA_035496015.1 Terriglobales bacterium
TGGCGCACCTGTTCCAGTTCCCGCCGCGAGTCGGCATTGTTATGCATTTCAAAAAGCGCGACAGCAAGCGGAAAGCGCGCCCGCAGCACCAGGCTGGGATTGAGCGCCAGCGCAGCCCGAAACTCGTCTGCTGCCACGGTATAGCGGTCATCTTTCAGGGCATCATAGCCCCTGGCCACGTGAGCTTCCGCAGCGTTGGAACTGGCGGACTGTGTTCCGCTGGGCGGTCCGGCCGCTGTTTGCTGGGAGAGTGCTGGCGCCGAGATCAACAGGGCCAGAGCCAGAGCTGCTGAGGCCAGCGCAGCTCGGTAATCCCTTGCCCCCAACGCAATTTGGCCATTGGTTGCGGGCATGACTACCCCTCGCCCCGTGAAAGTTGCGCGGGGCGCGGCATGGCGGCCGCCTTGGCCAGAAGCGCGCCCGCCACCTTCTTTATAGCGGCGACCTCTTCCGCCGTGGCTGTGCTCACATATTCGCTCACAAGCTGCCCGCACCGCTCGCGAATTCGCTCATAGGCCGCAGGGTCCTCGCCGCGGACCGCCAGCAGTTCTTTCAGCCAGTGCTTGCCGTAGCCGGCATGGATAGTTTCGTCGGCCCAGTCGAAGTCCATGTCGTGCTCGCTCAGGGTGTCGCCATAAGCATGAAACAGCTGCGCGCGTGCCGGCTTGTGGCGGATGTTCTTGGTTTCGAAAAAGTAGAGCATGCCCAGCAGGTAAATCGGATCTTCTGCGGAAGCGCTCTCATAAATATATGTCCCCAGCGGAATCTCCTGCGGCTCGAGCCCCCAGGCCAGCAGCCTCTCGTAGCCCATGCGGCAATGGCGCGACTCGTCGTAGGTCCAGCGCGCGCTGTCGTGGATCCACTCCCAGGGCAGCACCTCGGCAAAGGCGCTCAGGATCACGCTTCCCGCCTCAATGGCCCAAACCTCATTCAGATGGCTGATCGCGGAGCGTACCTGCAGCTGCATGCCTTCTCCATAGGGATGGGAAGGGGCCACCACGTCCGGCCAGTAGAAGCGGCAGGGCCAGAAGCGCTCATCGCGCGCAGGCTGCTGGGGGATGGCGCACTTGATTGCACCCGGCAATGGTGCGGTGGCAGACGCCTGAGGGGCAGGCGCGACTCCCACTCCGCCCACCTCTGCCAGTCGAGCCGCAACCGCTTCCGTCCACGCCAGCGCAGCCGCGCGCAAGCCGGGAATACGTTTTATTTCCGCATCCGCCCACTGCTCGAAAGCGGTGATCTGTTCTGCCTTCTCCGGCGCGGCCAGGCGCAAAAAGCGATGCGTGGGACCATCGGCGATCGCATCTGAACCTTTCAGATATGCCGCGTAGGACTCCTGCAGCGCCGGAAGCAAAACCCTTCCCGCGCTGAGGAGAAACGCGGCGGGAGACGGCGAGTCTTTCACAGCGCTAAAAAGCTCGATTAAGGCGCGGTCGGCGCCCTCTTCTTCCAGCAGGCGGCTGGGAAAACGCAATTCGAATACGCGGTTGCGCAGGGCGTGCGCCGTCTCCGCGTCTTGCCAGAGGAACTGCGCCAGCCCAGTCTTGATCTCCAGGGAACCGATTCGCGGAATCCAGCTGGCGTAGCTGAGCAGGAGGGAGCGCTCGCAGAAAAAAAAGCGCTTCAGCAGTTGGGCCGTATCCAGACGCATCCAGCGCGCCCGGGCCTGCGGGCTGACCAGAAATGTGGGAGTGTCGGCCATGACTTCTCCTCAAATCATCGCGCAGCCGCCGAACTGGTCGCAAGCCAGCCTGGCGGTGCGAGGCCGCGGGCGCGGTAGGACTCCACAACCTGATTGCAGTCGGGCAGGGAAGGGATCACGCCCTCCCTGGTTACGGCCAGGCCGCCGGTCACAATGGCGAACTCCACAGCCTGCTCCAGAGTTGCTCCCCATGCCAGGGCGGTGGCCAGGCCGGCGTTGAAAGCATCGCCCGCACCGGTCGTGTCCACCGCGCGCACAGGCAAGGCAGGGAAATACTCAGTACCAGATTCGGTTACCACCAGCGCGCCCTTTTCTCCGAGGGTCATGATCACGTTCTTAACGCCGGCGCTTACCAGTTCACGTCCCACGTCCTCGGGCGAGACGCTGTCAACCGGTCTGCGGCCCGTCAGCACCTGGGCCTCAACTTCATTCGGCGTGAGTACATCTACGAGTTGCAGGACGCGGCTTGGCAGCGGCCGCACCGGCGCGGGATTCAGGATAGTAACCGCGCGGCACGCCCTCCCCTGCCTCAGAGCGGCCTCCGCTGCGTCCACCGGAATTTCCAGCTGTGTGAGCACCACTGCCGGCGAAGTGAAGGCCGCTTCGCATTTGGAGACATCGGCAGCGCTCAGCCGCTCATTCGCCCCGGGGTCGAGCACGATGCAGTTGCGTCCGCTTGCCTCCTCCACCAGGATGAAGCCCACGCCCGTAGCAACATCCGCGGTCTGCAGGACGTGACTAGCATCCACGCCCTCCTCGCAGTAGAGCCGCAACGCCATCTGGCCCAGGTTGTCGTTTCCAATCTTGGCGACAAAACTGACCCGGGCTCCCAGCCGCGCGCAGCCCACCGCCTGGTTGGAACCCTTGCCGCCATAGTCCATGCGGTAGCCGGTGCCCAGCAGAGTTTCGCCGCTGCTGGGCAGGCGCCCAACCTTCATGGTTAGGCCCGTCGCGTAGCTGCCGACCACTGTTATACTCGGCTGGCTCACGGGCACAATTTTCTTAGGTGGAGACAGCACTGGCACGCCGTAGCCTACCACAGCCGGTCAATCTGGGCCGCCGCAACTTTCTCATGCGCTGCTGCCAGGGAGCCTCGGCAATGCTGCTTCCCGCGGGCCTTCGCGCGTACGCCCTGCCGCCCGCTTACGACTCCGGATGCCGCAACCCGCGTTCCCTCGATGGCCACTTCCACCTGCTGCCCCACTACCGCGCTCCTGACCCGCTCGAGAATGTGTTCCGGCAAACCGAAGCTGGCCATGACCAGTTCGTCAGCGAGAAATATCACGACCAGATCGCGGCGATTTTTGCGCAGTGGAGTTTGAGCCTGCGGCAAAAGCCGCATGATCTCTCAGCCATCACTAAAGTTCTGAGCGGCAGCTTCTCCGGGACCTCCCTGCTGGCGGTGGAATCGCAGGTCGTGCGTTCCGGCGGGATGCTGGAAATCCGCCGCAACACTTTCGCCAACCAGAATCCCCTTCAGCGCGACCCATTTCTGCGGGACCTGCAATCGGCCCTGAGCGGGCTGTCCAGCATTTCTACGGCCGAGTTCCAGGTGACCGGCATCCGTGCTGATTCCGCGAGCCGCCTCCAGGCCCGCCTGCGCTACGAGTTAGTCGGTTCGGGCCCCGGTTCCTACCGCGAGCAGCGCGCCGGCCTCTGGGAGATGGAGTGGGAACCCGCGCCCGGCGGGGGTTTCCAGTTGCGCGCCTGGCGGGCCCTGGAAGAAACCGTCAGTCGTTCCGCCACTCCCATTTTTGCCGACATCACTGAACAAGGTTTCGGCGGCAGTCCTTCTTATTCCTTACAGCTTCTGCATGGCGCCGATTACTGGCGCACGGTCCTGGATGGCGCTTGCGGCATTGATATTTACGGTCACAACGGAATCTCGGTCGCCGATATTGATAATGATGGCTTTGACGACGTGTACATCTGCCAGCCCGCCGGCCTCCCCAACCGCCTGTTTCGCAATCGCGGTGACGGCACCTTCGAAGACATCACCGAAAGTTCCGGAGTCGGAATCCTTGAGAATACGGCATGCGCCATCTTTGCCGACTTCAAAAACGACGGCCGACAGGACCTGATCGTAGTGCGCGCCAATGGGCCGCTGCTGTTTCTGAACCAGGGCGACGGCAGGTTTCGCCAGCGGCCGGACGCGTTTAAGTTTGTCACGCCTCCCCAGGGCACCTTCACCGGCGCGGCCGCCGCCGACTACGATCGCGATGGCTGGCTTGACATCTATTTCTGCCTCTACATCTACTATCAGGGAGCCAGCCAGTATCGCTATCCCTGCCCCTATTACGACGCGGAAAACGGCCCGCCCAATTTCCTGATGCGCAACGGCCGCGACGGCACTTTCCACGACGTTACCGCCCAGGCCGGACTCGATCGCAACAACACCCGCTACAGCTTCTGCTGCGGCTGGGCTGACTTCAACGGCAACGGCTGGCCCGACCTTTACGTAGTGAATGACTTCGGGCGCAAGAACCTGTACCGCAACAATGGCGATGGCACGTTCACCGATGTCGCATCCCAGGCCGGAGTTGAAGACACCGGCGCCGGCATGGGCATCTGCTGTTTCGATTACGATAACGATGGCGCCCATGACCTCTATGTGGCCGACATGTGGACCGCCGCGGGCGAGCGCATCTCAACTCAGGATGCTTTTCAGAAGAACGCGCCGGCACAGGTGCGTTCTCTCTATCGCAAGCACGCCATGGGCAATTCTCTTTTTAGGAACATCGGGAACGGCAGCTTCCGCGACGCTACTGCCTCCGCGGGCGTAGGCATGGGCCGCTGGTCGTGGTCGTGCGATGCCTGGGATTTCGACCATGATGGTCTACTCGATCTCTACATTGCCAATGGCATGATCTCCGGTCCCTCACGCCAGGATTTGAACAGCTTCTTCTGGCGGCAGGTGGTGGCCAACTCTCCTCTGCAGGCCAGGACTAACCAGGCCTACGAACAGGGCTGGGATGCTCTCAACGAGCTCATCCGCTCCGACGGAACCTGGAGCGGCTACGAGCGCAATGTGTTTTACGTCAACAATGGCGACGGAACTTTCTCTGATGTGTCGGCGGCAGTAGGCCTCGACTTCCTGGAGGACGGCCGAGCCTTCGCCCTGGCCGACTTCGATCGCGATGGCCGGCTGGAGGTGTTTCTCAAGAACCGCAATGCTCCGCAACTTCGCGTGCTGCGCAACGTCGTGCCGTCTCTGCCGCCATCCATCGCTTTCCGTCTGCGCGGCACCCGGAGCAATCGCGACGCCATCGGCGCTGTGGTCACGTTACGCACCGATCTGGGGCAACAGACGTGTCAACTGCAGGCCGGCTCCGGATTCCTCTCTCAGCATAGTAAGGAAGTTTTCTTCGGCCTCGGGAAGGCCAAGGAACCGGTACATGTTTCCATCCGCTGGCCCAGCGGGTTGGTGCAGGAGTTTCGCGATCTTCCGCCGAACCACCGTATCTGGGTAGAAGAGGGTGCCGATGCGGTTCGCGCTGAGCCTTTCCGGGCGGCGCCACGCACGCCGGAGAAGGCTGGCACAGCGCAGGAACCGGAGCCCCTGCCCGCCACGGTTGAAACCTGGCTGCTGGCGCCGGTGGCCGCCCCGGATTTCACTCTGCCGTACGCGGGTGGAAAAAGCTGGAGCCTCGCCGCCCTGCGCGGCAAACCCGTGCTCTTGCATCTATGGAGCACAGGGTCTGCGAGTTGCGCCGATAACCTCGAACGCTTCACTAAGGCGCAGGCGCGCTGGGCGGCCCAGGGCCTGCAATTACTCGCTATCAATTGCGATAGTGATGCATCCGGAATCTCTGCCGCGCAGGCGCGTAGCCGGCAACTTCCATTTCCCGTGCTGCGCGCCTCAGCTGACGTGGCCGCCATCTACAACATCCTTTACCGCTACCTCTTCGACCGCCACCGCGACCTGGTGCTGCCCGCCTCGTTCCTGATTGATGAAAAAGGCGAGATCGTGAAGCTTTATCAGGGCGCGGCGAAGCCGGAGCAGATTGAAGAGGACTCTCACCACCTGCCAGGAAACGCCAATGAGCGCCTGGCTAAGGCGCTGCCTTTTGCGGGCGTCACCAGCACCTTCGATTCACGCCGCAACTATCTATCCTACGGTTCGGTCTATTACCAGCACGGCTACTTCGACCAGGCCCAGGCCTTCTTTGAGCTTGCGCTTCGCGACGACCCGGAGAGCGCCGAGGCGCTTTACGGCCTGGGCAGTGCTTATCTAAAAAAGGAACAGCGGCAGAAGGCGCGGCAGAGCTTCGAGCGGGCAGTCAAGCTGCCCGCAACTTATCCCGACACCTTGCCCAAGGCCTGGAACAATCTTGGGCTTCTCACCGCCGAGGAGGGCCGCATGGCGGAAGCGGCCCTATGTTTTCAGCAGGCCCTTCGCTTCAATCCGGACTACCTGGTTGCCTTGGAGAACTTGGGAAACGCTTATCGCCAGCAGAGGCAGTGGGACCAGGCGCGGGCCGCATTTGAGCGCGCGCTCACGGTTGATCCGCAGAGCCCGGGGGCGAACTACGGTTTAGCCATGGTTTATGCGGCCAGCGACGACACAACCCACACTTACGACTATTTGCAGAAAGCCCTGCAGTTCCGTCCCGACTACGCGGAAGCTCTGAACAACCTGGGCGTGCTCTACGTGCGCACCGGGCGCCGCGATGAAGCCGTATCCACGCTGCAGAAATGTATCAGCGTAGCGCCGGCTTTCGACCAGTGTTACCTGAACCTGGCCCGCATTTACAGCCTCGAAAGCAATCCGAGCGCAGCCCGCGCCGTTCTGCTGCAACTCCTGAACCAGCATCCTGGCCACTCCCAGGCGCAGAAAGCTCTGGCAGATCTGCCGCATTAATTCTAAGCTCCAGCCGCGTGGTTTGATCTGTCATCCCGAGCGAGTGCTAAGCGAGCGAATGCGAGGGAGCGCGAGTCGAGGGACCTTGTGGTTTTACCGGGTCACCAACTCGTCCCGAGATCTTAAGCCTATTTCGCCCCGCGCGCATTCGGCGTCGGTGCGGTCAACAGCGCCACAAACAGGTCGTAGAACTTCTGCGCGTTCAGGTCGAATTGCACCTCCACTGGCTGCACTTCCACCTTGGGCTTGTTCGCCTCGGCCCAGCTCAGCGTGTCTCCATAATTCCCGCCCCGATCCAGGTTCACATCCAGATAGCGCGTCTGTTTAGCTGTAATCAGGCTGGGATCCAGCCACGCCGCGGCCGCCAGCTCATCCCACAAGTAATCGTATTTGCCGCGAAGCCGGGCATACTTGGCGAGGTACTGTGCCGCCGCGGAGTGTCCGGCCTTCATGCGGCCAACCAGTTCAGCGCTAAGCTGTGTTTTCACGGAAACATCCACCGGCGTGCACACCATCTTCTTCCAGGGCGCGCGCAGCACAATGTGCGCCGCCTCCGGATCGAACCACAGGTTGAATTCCCGCCGCGGCGTGTTGATGAATTCAGGATCGTCAGTCTGCGGATTCAGGCTCCCACCCATAAACACCAGTTCCTTGGCCAGCCGGGGGAAGTCAGGGTCAATGGCAATGGCCAGCGCCAGGTTGGTCATCGGGCCACCCTCGTAGATGGTTACCTGGTTCGGGTATTTGCGCACCATGCGCACCAGAAAATGGGCGGCATCTTCGCCCAGTGGCTTGGTGGTGGGCAGCCCTTCGGGTACATCGCCCAGTTGCTCCGCCGGGTGATAAAAGCGTGGCGTCCAGGCGCCCAGCCACGCAACCGAGCCATAGCGCTCCTCCCACATCTCAGTTTCTGCCTTGCGGCGCACCAGTGGATATTCGGCTCCCGCCGCCACCGGAATGTCGGTGCGCCCGATCAGTTCGAGCATGCGCAAGGTGTGCGCCAGTTCCGCCTTGAGCCACTGGTCGCCCGTGACCACGGTGATGCCCAGCACCTCGGCTTGCGGCGACTGGATGAGCAGCAGCATGGACTGCTGGTCGGTCCCACCCGGCCCGGCCGCATCCTGATCAATGATGATCTTGCGCTTCTCCTGCGCCCAGCACGCGACGCAGGAAATGAGCAGCCCCGCTGCCAGGTACCGCCACAGCCAGCCAAGTTTCATCTTTCTCCTCACAATGGTGCGCTTGGAGGCTCACTGCCTGCCCGACAAGCGGCCAATCAGAAGCTCAAAAAACTTTGCCGCATCCACATCCACCGCCACTCTCGTGTTGGGCGCGTACTTCTCGCGCACCACCGGCGAGGTCCGGGTGCCGGCCAGCGTGGGTGCCGACCCGCGAATCGCGAAATTGGCGCCCGCTCTTTCTTCCATGCCCGGCCGCCGCCGCAAGTCGCCGGCCACGGGGCTGTAGCCCAGCGTCGCTCCGGCTGTCAGCTCACCTTCGGTCTCCACGTCCACGTAGTAATCCTGATATTTGAGCAGCCCAGGATTGATGAAGCTCGCCACTGCCAGTGGGTCGTGCATGTTGGGCCCGACCAGGAATCCCTGCTCCCGGTTGTGCTGCAGTACGTTGCGCCCGATCTTCGCCGCCGCTTGGCTCACCGGGTTCTGCGCCGCTTCCAGCGTGCGCACGTGCTCCTCTGTCAATGTGGTCTTGCGGGTCACATCCAGCCCCACCATGGTGATAGGAATTCCCGATTGGAATACCATGCGCGCTGCTTCCGGATCCACATAAACGTTAAATTCTGCCGCCGGCGTGATATTCCCGCCCGATAGCGAGCCGCCCATCATCACCAGGCTCCGCACCATGCCTGCAAGTTCGGGATCGCTGCGCAGCGCCAGCGCCACGTTGGTGAGCGGTCCAATGGTGAGAAGGGTAACCTCCCCGGGATACTTGCGAACCGTGCGCCGAATGAATTCAGGGGCGGGATCAGAGACGGGTCTGGTTTTAGGTTCGGGGAAAACCGCGCCTCCGAGCCCGTTCTCGCCGTGCGCATACGCTGCGGTGACCAGGCGGCGAGCCAGCGGTTCCTTCGCTCCCGCGGCCACAGGAATGTCGGTGCGGCCAGCCACTTCTACCATGCGCAAGGCGTTGGGCAAAGTGAGCTCCAAAGGCACGTTGCCGGCCACGGGAGTGATGCCTTCAATCTTCAATTCCGGCGAACGCATGGCCAGCAGCAGCGCCAGGGCGTCGTCCACCCCCGGGTCGGTGTCAATAATCACTCGCAGGGGGCCGCCAATCGCTTCTGAATGTGCCCGTTGGGCTGAGGGCGCGCCTTGTGCCCGCTTTGCCAGTCCACTCACCGCCAGTCCTGCAGCCGAGTTGGCCACGAACTGCCGCCGGGTCATGCCCGCGGCTTTATTCTTTTCGTCCATGAGTCCCATCTTTTCCGTTTGCTTGCGGCTGGTTGCGGCAAGCAATAAAATACGGACTTTGTTCCTGCCATTGCTGCTGGTCCTATGCGCTGTTTCCAGGTGACTGCAAAGCCATTCCGCTCCCTCCTCATCGCGGTTATGGGCTTGGCTTTGGCAGAGTCTTCAGTCCTCGTTCTCGTCTCTGAAGCACAATCTGCTCCTTCGTCCACCGCGGCCACTCTCCAGATCTTGGTCCGCGATTCTCAAGGACACCCGCTTGCCCACGCGGCGCTTCAACTTGAGCCCCAGGGCGCCACGCAGAAGCTGGCTGGCCAAACCGATACTCACGGGCAGTACCATTTCACTACGCTTCGCCCCGGCTCTTACATGCTGCGCGCGGAGATGGCCGGATACGCCGCCGCATCCTTCGGTCCTTTTGTTGTCCAGGCCGGCTCGCTGAAAACCGTCAATCTTACTCTCTCCCCGGCTGCCGCCTCCCAAAACAATTCCGCCACGCTGCAGTTCTTTGACCAGCCCCAGTTCACCATTGCCGGAGTAACTGATCCCACCAGCCTGGGCGCTCACGGTTCCAACGCAACCGCACCGGCCAAAACTGATCTGACCAGGGAAGTGGTATCCCTGGCCGGCCCCACCACGTCTTCGTCCCCTGCCAAGCCTTCAGCGGATCAACAAACGTTGCGCGCCGCCGCCGAACACCATCACTTGCTCGCCGAGAGCGAAGAAAAGCAGGGTCACTCCCTGGACGCGGCCCGCGAGTATGAGCGCGCTGCCAAGCTCGACCCCAGCGAAGCCAATCTGTTCGACTGGGGCGCGGAACTCCTTCTCCATGGCGCCACCGAGCCTGCGATCCAGGTCTTCAGCGAAGGCAATCGCCGCTTCCCCGAGTCAGTGCGCATGTTGCTCGGCCTCGGCGTCGCCTGCTTTGCCCAAGGTGACCGTGAGCGGGCGGCCGGCTATCTTGGCCAGGCTTCGGATCTGGCTCCTGCCAACCCGCGTCCCTATCTTTTTCTGGGCAAGATCGCGCAGGCCGAGTCCTCCCCTTCGCCAGGTATTGCCGAGAGGCTGGAACGCTTTACCCGGCTCCATCCAGAGGATGCTCAGGCTAACTACTACTACGCCGTGGCGCTGTGGAAAAAATCCCAGAGCAACGGGGACCCCGGCAAGCTGGCTCAGGTCAGCGCGCTGCTGCAGAAGGCAACCCAGCTTGATCCCAGCTTCGGCCCCGCATATTTGCAACTCGGCATCTTGCAGGCCGAC
>DATJFA010000483.1:0-4708 GCA_035496015.1 Terriglobales bacterium
CCTCGCCAGCCACAGCGCCCCCTGGGCCGGCTCCACTACTTTAGCGTCTATCTCCGCTTGCGGATGCAGGGAGCGCAGGCTGTTGCTGAACACCTGGCGTACCAGCGGCGAATTCTGAAAAACGCCACCCGCCCGGGCAACACGACACTCCTGATGCGCGCGCCACAGGCGCTCGGCCACGATCCGGGCCAATTGCGCCAGTTCGGTGGCGGCCTGGGTCAGGATCTCATTGGCGCGCGAGTCGCCGCCGGCGGCCGCGGTCAGCACCTGGGGCAGCAGTTCGGCGAAATCGGGCGGCGGGATGGCGTTGGCGGTGCGCACCACGTCGTCACGTGACCCCAGGTGCCAGGTGTTCATGATGCTGCTGACGAGCACGCTGTTTTCGCCCAGATCGTGGGCGCGCATGGCGCCGGCCACCGCGGCGCGTCCAATCCAATGGCCCGAACCTTCATCGGAAATCGCAAAGCCCCAACCCCCGGCGCGCGCCGTCTCGCCGCGCTCGTTGCGGCCGTATGCAATGGAACCGGTACCGGCTACGACAATCAGCCCGGGACCGCCGCGAAAGGCCGCTTCCAGGGCGATGGCCATATCGCCCAATACTTCGATTTCTCCGCCCACCAAGTCAGCCAACATGGCGCGCACTTGCTTTTCGGTCTGCGGCCGGCCGGCGCCCGCCATGCCAATGCACGTGCGAGTGATTTGCGAAGGCTGAACCTTGCCGGCGGCGCAAGCCTCGCGCACCACGGCAAACAGCGTCTGGCGCGAGCGCTCTTCCCCCACGCGAATGGGATTGCTGCCGGCGGCGGTGCTACTGGCCAGTACGCTTTGCTCATCGCCCAGCAGGCAGCTAGTCTTGCTGCCACCGCCATCAATGCCCAGAAAGTAAGGCATAGCGTGTTGTACCACAAGAAATCAGGACTCAGTAGTCAGTAGTCAGGGGTCGGCAGTTGGTAGTGGGTAGCTGGTAGTTGGAAGCCGAGAGCGAAAGGCCAGGAGCTAGGGAAACTCTGCTTAAGCACGACACAACAAACGCAAGGTCCCTCGACTCCACAAAATTGCCTAAAAAAAGGCAATTCTGCTTCGCTCGGGATGACAGAGATGAACTTAATCAGAACCTCGCTAGTAGCTAGAAGCTAGCAGCTAGTCGCTGATGCTCACACGTCAATCAGCACGTCGTCACCCTCCACCTTGATCGGGTAGACGGCAATCCGCATGCCCGCATTGTGCCCGGCCTGACCTGTCTGTGGATCCCATTCCCAGCCGTGCCAGGGGCAGACCACCTTGTCTTCCATGATCACTCCCTGGCCCAGGGGACCGCCGCGATGCAGGCATACATTGTCCATAGCGGATATGGTGCCGTTCACATTGGCCACGCATACTACTTTTTCGCCTACGGCGAATTCACGAGCCTCGCCCGGTTCGGGCAGGTCGGATTTGGCGGCGATGCGGATGAAAGACATGAGGGCTGCTAGCTGCTGGCTTTTAGCTTGAACCGGGTTAGCTAGTAGCTAGAAGCTAGTAGCTAGGAGTCGCACTACTTCGGCTGCAGCGTCTGCGCGATCATCACCTGGCGCTTGAACGCCTCCACCATGCTCTCATCCAGCCTTACTTCCGTGGGACGCTTGGCCAGGCTCATGCGGTCAATTTTGTCCTGCAGCTTGAGCAGGGCGTAGAAAAGGTTCTCCGGCCGCGGCGGGCAGCCAATCACGTACACGTCGGTGGGCACTATGCGGTCCACCCCCTGCAGCACCGCGTAGGTATTGAAGGGCCCTCCCACGGAGGAGCAGGCGCCCATGGAGATCACCCACTTGGGGTCGGGCATCTGGTCGTAGATCCGCTTCACTACCGGCGCCATTTTTAGTGTGACCGTGCCGGCCACGATCATCAGGTCGCTCTGCCGCGGGCTGGGACGAAATACCTCCGAGCCGAAGCGTGCAATATCGAAACGGGCGGTGGAGGAGGCAATCATCTCGATGGCGCAGCAGGCCAGGCCAAAGGTCATGGGCCACAGCGCCGACTTGCGCGCCCAGTTGAATACGTAATCTACGCTGGTGATGAGGAAGTTCTTTTCAAACTTGTTCTGCAGCCAGGCCATGGGTCCTCTGGGGTTCCTGGGGAGTATCCCTGACGTGCTCTGTGCGTCACTCTCCCGCCAAACGCTTCAGTCTAGGGCGCTGGGAAGGAGGTGTCAAACGCTCCTTCGCGCCGGTGCCGGTGTGGAAGCGCCCTGCTTCAGCAGCGCGAAGAACAGCAAAACGGAACGGGCTTCAGCCCCGGCGCAGCGTCTCCCGCAGAGCCCGGATCAGTCCCTTAGGCCCGTCGTCGGCGAGCACGTTGGCGTCGGGGTTGATCTTCGCGTCCCGATACTTCGTATCCGAAATCGTGATCAGCCGGCAATCGGGACAATGCTGGCGCACTAATTCTGTGACTTCCTCGACCGCATCGTTGGAAAGCGTGTAACTAAGCACCACTACATCGAAATCACCGCCCCGGATGGCCGTGCGCGCTTCCGTCTCGCTATGTGAAATGGTGGCAGCAAAGCCGTGAGCACGCAGCACCTCTGCCCGGTAGAGGGCTAGTTCACGGATCTTGCCCACAATCAGCACCCGGTTGCGGGGCGCAGTTCTCAGCCGGCCTTGGCGCGCCTGGCTGGTGGCCTTGGGTGCAATCCGCCGGCGATTATTCCCCGCGGCCTCGAATGGGAAGATTAAGGGGTGGATGCAGACGAGAGCGGCGCTGGATACGGCAGGGGAGAGACTGCCCATAGCGGCTACACTATGCCTCCGGCGAAGATTTTGCGTGCTTATTGCCGCAGTAGTATACACAGCCCTGTAAGCCCGCGGCTTGCTCTTGCGCGAAAAATCCAGAGTAGAACGTTGGCCAGAGTAGAAGCTGCCCTACTCCAGCCGCCACGGCGACCGCTCCGGCCAACGGCGCAGGGCGTCCAGCGCCCAGAAGGATCCCGCGCGCACCCTTACTATTTTTGTGGCGCGGGCGCCCTCGCCCGCGAACCGCCTTCCAAAGGAAGGCGTCATCCCGAGCCGCTTCAGCGGCGAAGGATCCCGCGCGCACCATCACAGACTTATCTGGCGGGTGCCCTCGCAGATCGTGAGAGAATAGGAAAACTTTCCCCACGATGGCGGTCAAGACACTTACCTCGCAATCGGCAGCCTCAGCGCCGGCCATCGCTCGCCCGCCCGGCCCCGCCTGGCGCGACTCCTTCTTCTGGATGGTGGCCATAGGCTTCCTGCTCCGCCTGGGCGCCATCCTGGTACTGCACACCTACCGCTATCGCAGCGCCGAAGGCCATTTCGATTTCGGCTACGAGATGGGCCGCATCGCCGCCTCCATCACCTCCGGCCACGGATTCAGCAACTCCTTCCAGACGCCCACCGGGCCTACCGCCTGGGAACCGCCGCTTTATCCTTATTTGACTGCCGGCATCTTCCGCCTGTTCGGTACCTACAGCAACGCCTCCGCTTTCGTGCTGCTCACCATCAACAGCTTTTTCTCGGCCCTCACCGCCATTCCCATTTACCTGACTGGCAAACGGACTTTCGGCTATACGGTGGCGCTGTGGTCGGCCTGGATGTGGGCGGTGCTGCCCTTCACCATGTACTGGTCCACCAAGTGGGTATGGGAAACCAGCCTTTCGGCGCTGCTGCTGGCGGTGATCTTCCTGTGCGCCCTCAAGCTGCAGGAAGCGGAAGGCGCCCGGCTGTGGGCGGGCTTTGGCGCGCTCTGGGGCGTGGCTGCGCTTTGCAATCCTTCCCTGCTCTCGTTTCTGCCGGTTTCGCTGGCCTGGATTTGGCATCGCCGCCTGAAGGCGCGCCGTTCCTGGCTGCCGCAAACCGCTCTCGCGCTGCTGGTCTTTGCGCTTCTGGTGGTGCCCTGGACAGCACGCAATTACCGCGTTTTCGGAAAATTCATCCTCATTCGCGACAATCTTGGCTCCGAACTTCGTCTCGGCAACGGCCCCGGCGCCGACGGCACCTGGATGTGGTACCTGCACCCCACGCGCAACCTGCTGCAAATGCGCGAATTCCAGCGCCTGGGCGAACTGGCCTACATCGCGGAACGCAAGCAGCAGGCGCTGGCCTACATCGCCCAAGACCCCGCCCGCTTTGCCGGTCTGAGCGCCAAGCGCTTCGTTTATTTCTGGGCCGGGCTGCCCCGCTCATCCAAAATTGCCGCCCTGGCGCCCATCAAAAACTCGCTCTTTCTGGCTTCCTCAGTACTGGCCTTGTGGGGCCTGGGGCGGGCGCTGCGCTGGAAAATTCCCGGCGCGACACTCTTTTTCTGGCTCATATTGGTCTATCCCGCCGTTTATTATCTAGTATTCCCACATCCGCGTTACCGGCACCCGATTGAGCCGGAAATGCTCCTCCTGGGGGTGTATTTGATTACCCAAGCCAGCAAGAAAAGCAGCACGCTGGTGAAGCCTGTGCGTGTCATCGGTGACCCGCTCAAGCCGCTGACCACGCTTTCGGTGGTGATGCCGGTGTACAACGAGAAGGCCACCATCGCGCAGGTGGTGCGCACCGTGCTGCAGGCCGAAGGCGCCGGTCTGGAGAAGGAACTGGTCATCGTGGACGACTTCTCCACCGACGGCACCCGCGAGGTGCTCAGCGAACTGGAGCGCGAGGCCCGCGGCCGCATCAAGCTCTATTTCCACGAGCGCAACCAGGGCAAGGGCGCCGCCCTGCGC
>DATJFA010000484.1:0-6507 GCA_035496015.1 Terriglobales bacterium
CCGCTCTGAGGTCATGGTAGCTGTCGCGCAGATTAGGCATCAGGATGTGGCGGAAGATAAATTCCGTTCCTTTGCGCCGGTCAAACACCTGGCGCATGAGTTCCTGGTCCAGGCGCGGCAGTTCAGGGCGGATGCCGCGGAAAGCAATTCCCTCCGACTCGATCTTTTGCCGGTAAATAGAGCTGGTGGCAATTACCGCCAAGTGGCCGCGGCGCTGCAACTCCAGCGCCAGGCCCATGTAGGGATGAATGTCGCCGTACGAGCCGAAGGCGTGAATGAGAATGCGAGCCATGCGCCGCAGTTCATCATAAACGCACGGGCGCGGCTTCGGATTGCGGGCGCTGGTGGCTGGTTACAGCACTTCCCGGTTGAGCACCGGTACTTCCCGCTTGCGGGTCTGGCCGGTTGCTGCCACCGCGGCAGCAGCGGCTTTGGGACGGCGTTCCTGAAAAAGCAGACGTCGCAGGGTACGCAGATCGTTCAGGATGCGGCCGCCCGCTTTAAGGTGCTGCGTGAGCTTCTCCAGGTTATAGAACACCAGGCGCAGCGCCTCCAGTTGTTTCGGGTCGGCGCCGCCGTTCAGGTCCGCCTGCACTGCCTGTTTGGCCTCAAGCACCGTCTGATTCAGCAGCTTCAGGTATTCCTGCGCGCCTTCGATGCTGTCGAAGGGAGTCTCTGATTCGTAACTCAAAACGGAACCTCCCGGCTATCTTACGCCTTTGGATTCAAACTGGGGAAAAAGGTGAGTTGCCGGGACATAGTTCAATACGGCGGAAGCGATTTCTTTCCTCACAGAAATTCAGAGCGAGTTCCGCGCAGAGATGGCGCGAAGGATGGAAACGGAATTCCTGGTTTCGTGACTAGCGCAGGCCTGCAACTCCTCTGGAAGAGGTCGCGCCCAATTTTGCGAACTATACGCCTGTGCAGGCGAGCCGGCATGCCTTCGCGGCTGTTATATTGTGGAAGGTGCGGCCCCGGTTCGCAGCTGCATCGCAAGGACTGTGGAATGACCAGCTTAGATGTAGTATTCCGCTACGGCGCTCCCCCTACTGAAGGCGCTATGCGCGCAGTGGACAGCGTACGCGAGGTTTACGGCATTCGCCGCATTCAATTTAACGGCAAAGAACGCAGTTTGCGTGTGGAATTCGACGCTTCCCGGCTTAACGAAAACACCGTAGCCGCCCTGCTGCGCCGCGCCGGCATTGATGTGCGCGACAAAATCGCCCTGGCCTGATTCGACCACTGCGTTTTTGCTCTCGTTCTGAGGGAAAGCTGTCAGGCAGGAGTTGGTTGGCTGCAGAACTGCTTAGCCGTCCAAGTGCTTCAAAAAGCAAAAGGGACGCTCAAGAAAACCTCTGGCCGAAGTTTATTCTCAAGAGCGTCCCTGTTGCGCGCCACTTCGTCTGGCCTTCTCAGTAGCATCCCCGCTGCCATACCCAGCGTAGTGAAAATGAACAACTTAGCCCCAAGTGACGGGGGCCGCGAGGGTAGGTTTTACCAGTGCCGGGAAAGAATTACTGTGCGCCGCAAAGATTTGCAACTGCCCTTCCAGTTAAGGAGGATTAAGAGCCTTTTTGCACAATTTAGGTATGCGAAACGAGTTCGGCGAAAATGCCCCCCGCCAGCGACGTCAGTAGTTTGGGCGTTGGTTTAGTCGTTTGCCGCAGTGACGCACGCAGCGGCGGTGAAGGTGGCTGTAAGGAAAATCCCGATTACGCGGGTCAGTATCCTCGTATCACGACCTTTCATTAGAATCTTCCAGTCCCCCTGAGCATCTGCTTTTCCACATATCGACCGTGAAAGGAAATTTGCAGCAAGAGCGACATAACGCAGCGGTCGACCATCCCGCTCATCGCCGCCATCCCAGGCATCATCTCGCCCTGCCTCTGAATTTGTGGCGACGGGTTGGCATGGGCACCATGATCCCGGGCATTGCCTTGGAGATCAGCCACTCAGGAATTTCGGTGATCCTACCCGAGCAGTTGAGTATTGGCGAGAATGTGGAATTCAGCCTTCCGCTTCCTGGGGGTGAGCTGCGAGCCGCTGCCGTGGTGCGCAACACCGCCATGTTCCGCCATGGATTTGAATTTGCCTTTCTCACCTCGGCTCAGCAGCAGCTCGTGAAGAATACGTGCGCTGCCCTTCCGCTCTACACCGGTCCGGAGCACTGAAGCTCTGTGGCGTTAGGCGGTCCGGCGCAGCTTGCGCGATTGGTACTCCCGGCGCATGGCGGGAGTCGCTTTATCCGGATGCTCTTCCACGATATGGTCGTCCATATCACTGCCTAAACCGCTCTCCATTCTTTTCCCGCACCAGGCGCAAGCCGGCCCCGCGCCTTCGCCGTGCGGCTTAGCCAGGCTACCTGGTCCCGTGCCCGCGGCCGCGCGCTCGACTTCAGAATTGACCTCGCCGCCGATCAGGATCGCCGCTCCGGTCACATAAAACCACAGCAGGATGATGATTACCGCGGTCAAAGCTCCGTACGTGCGGCTATACGTATTGAAGAACTCGAGGTAGTAGCGCAGGCCGAAAGAAGCCAGCAACCACAACACCAGCGCGGTCGCAGCGCCGGGAGTTACCCAGTGCCACTTGGGATGTTCCACGTTGGGCGCCCAATAGTAGACAACTCCAAATGCCACCAGCACCAGCGCAGCAGCAATTGGCCACTGCGCGATGTACCAGATCCACTTCACTGCCCCGCTGACGCTGCCGGCCGCGGACAGATGCGCCGCCACCTTCTGTCCCAGAGTCAGCAAGGCCAGGCCAACGCCCATCAGCACCGAAGCCGCAATGGTGATCCAGAGAGCGAGAGCACGCTGCTTGTACCATGCCCGCGTTTCCTTCACGTTGTATGCCGAATTCAAGGTGTCCATCAGGGCGCTCACACCCTGCGAGGCTGCCCACAGCGCACCGATAATAGCTATGAGGGCCTTCCAGCCGCCGCTCGATTTGAAAGTTTGGGCCACCGTCTGCTGGATCAGTTTGGCGGCGTCCGGCGGGGCCACACGCCCGATGTAGTTCATCAGGTTGGCTTGCACCGTGGACTTTGGCCCGATGATCAGCGCCGCCACCATGAACAGGAACAGCAGCAGCGGAAACAGGGCCAGGAAAAAGTAGTAGGCCAGTTGAGCGGCGCGCCCGAATACATCATCTTCCCCGATGGCCTTGCTTACGCGCCGTCCCAGATCACGCGCGCTTAGTCCGCCTAAACTTAATGGAGATGCCATAAAGGTCCTGGCCTGCCTAGGCCGCCTCTTGATCGTGGGCATCGTCGTAACTGCGGCCGCGCCCGAAATCCGTAAGCCCGGTGTTGGCGGTGATGAGCACTGCTTGCGCGCGGAAGAAGCCCATGTCTTCAAAATCCATGAATTCGGGCAGGGTGGCCGTCATCGCTGCCAGCCCCATGTCAATCTTGCCGTGAGTGGGAAAGCTGATCAGGTCTGTCACTCCGCCGGGGTAATCGGTGAGCAGGCTGGTGATGGTTTCAGCCACTCCGCACACCAGCGCACCGACGCCCGCCCGTTTGTCCCGGCGGCGCGCCAGCAGCAAGATTCCGCCGGCCAGGAAAGTTCCCGCCGTCAGGTAGTCAAGCACCGCATGAGCTCTGGGAGAAATAACCTTGGGCATCTTCTTGGTCAAAAGCTTTACCGAACTGTGTAGAAGGGGCATAAGTATCGACTCCTTGCTGCTCTGGGCGGCCGCGCTTCAGGCGCTGTGCTCGTCCAGCAGGTGTTTTCTAAGCTGCACAAAGATGCTTTCCGGAATGATTCCTTTTTCCACTACGTCATAAGCCGCCGCATAAGGGCGGTTTTGTATGATGCGATCGGCCAAAACCGGGCCGATGCCGTATACGGAAAGCAGCTGTTGCCGTGTAGCTGTATTCAGTGTCTCTGCCGCGCTGCGCGCCACGTCCGGGGGCTTCGGCGTGGGCTGCTGTCCAGTCGCTCTGCCGCTGGAAACCATACGCGGAGCACTCGGTTCCGCTCTGCGCACCGGTTCCGGCGATTCCTGCAGGCCAGTCGCCCTGGGTTCGGCCAGCCGGCCGGACTCGCGCCGGCCGCCTCGGCGCGACGCTCTCCCCGGCGCACCGGTCCAGGTTTTCTGAAGCACAACTGCTGCTGCCGCGGCCAAAGCCAGCCCTGCCAATAGCTTCTTCATAACTCCTCCTGCTGCTCCAGCATGGAGTGGTATTTGAAACGATGCGCAACTTGTACGCCGTTCTGTCCGGGCCCGCAACATCTCAGCTTTCGTCTGTACAGCAAACGCCGGCGGCACCAGGGCTCATCTCACTATTCTTTTTGGAGGCTCAAGATATGAAAAGGCTAGCGGCGGCTATTCTGGTAATCCTCGTGGCGGCAGCTCTGGGATTCGGGGCTACTCCCCAGAGTGACTCGACCCAGAGCACCACAACCACAACCAAAACCACCCGCACGCATTCCAGCAGCAAAGAATCATCGGGCGCCAAGCTGGATATCAACGCGGCCACCGCGCAGGAACTGGAAGCCTTGCCCGGAATCGGGCCTGCCACTTCCGCCAAAATCGTTCAGGGCCGTCCGTATCGCGCCAAGAGCGATTTGCTGAAGCGGAAGATTGTTTCCCGCTCAGAGTACGAGAAGATCAAGGACGAGATCGTCGCTCACCAGAAGAAATAACCGATGAGAGGGTTACCCTCGCGCGGGGAGGGCGGCGGGATCCACTCCGCAGCCCTCCTCCCAAGGCGGGGCTGCGCGCAGCCGCTCGGGTTCATTACAATAGCGGCATGGACTCCCTGGTCATCGCCGGCCGTCAATTCCGCTCCCGCCTGATTGTGGGCACGGGCAAGTACAAATCCTTCGCCGAAACCGCGCGCGCCATTGAGGCCAGCGGCGCGGAGATGGTCACGGTGGCCGTGCGCCGCGTGAACCTCGACCGCAGCAAGGAATCCCTGCTCGACTACATTGACCCCAGCAAATACTTCCTGCTGCCCAACACCGCCGGCTGCTACAGCGCTGACGATGCCATTCGCACGGCCCGCCTGGGGCGCGAAGTCGGCCTTTCTGATTGGATTAAGCTCGAGGTTATCGGCGACGAGCGTACCCTTTATCCCGACATTCAGGCCACCCTCGAAGCCACCCGCGTGCTGGTGAAGGAAGGCTTTACTGTCCTGCCCTATACCTCTGACGACGTGGTATTTGCCAAGCGCCTGCTGGACGCGGGCGCAAGCGCGGTGATGCCCCTGGGGGCCCCTATCGGCAGCGGCCTGGGCATTCAGAACCAAGCCAACATCAAGATTCTGCGCGAGGTCATCACGGGTGTGCCCCTGATCGTAGACGCGGGCGTGGGTACCGCCTCGGATGCCGCCATCGCCATGGAATTGGGGGCGGATGCGGTGCTTATGAATACCGGCATTGCCGGCGCCCAAGACCCGGTGCTGATGGCCGAAGCCATGAAACATGCCATTCTCGGGGGGCGGGCCTCCTATTTGGCTGGCCGCATGCCTAAAAAGCTTTACGCAACCGCCAGTTCCCCGCTGGAAGGAGTGGTGCGCTAGAAGATTTGTAAAGCCGAATCTTCCCGAATCGGCAAAATATGCCCACCCCGTAGGTCCATTACTTTCTGCACCTTCCCTCAGCTCTGGCCATCTTATAAGCTGAAACTCAGGCCGCGAAAATCAGGCCGCAGAACCCCGGCTGCCAATCGGTGCAACCTCAGGAAAGTAAGGGGCTTGCCATCCAGCAGCATGGTATACTGCGCTTAAGTTTCGTGACCTGCTGGTCATGCCAACACCTCACCCTAAACAAGGATTTACGATGGTCAGTCGCGCTCGTCGCTCTTTTTTCCTGATTGCTTTCGTCATTCTCAGCTGCGGTTTCCTCGGCCTTCTCTTCGGCGAGAAGGTGGGCGCCGCCTCTTCCGGTGGCTCCGACGGCGACATCCGCGACAGCCTGCGCACCTTTACCGAGGTGTACAACATTGTCGAGCAGAACTATGCCGAGCCGGTGAACCCGGATAAGGCCATCTACAACGGCGCTATTCCGGGCATGCTGCACGTGCTCGACCCGCATTCCAATTTCTTCGATCCCAAGTCCTATTCCCTGCTCCGGGAAGAGCAGCGCGGCAAGTACTACGGTGTGGGCATGACGGTAGGCCCGCGCAACAACAAGGTCATCGTGATTGCGCCCTTTGTGGGCACGCCCGCCTACCGCGCCGGCATCCATCCCGGCGATGTGATCATCGCGGTGGACGGCAAGCCGACTGACAACATGAGCACCGCCGAAGTGGCGGACATGCTCAAGGGTCCCAAGGGCACCACCGTGCGCATCACGGTGCTGCGCGAGGGCAGCGACAAGCCGCTGGAATTCTCCATCGTGCGCGATGAGATTCCCCGCTACAGCGTGGACCTGCACTTCCTGATTCGCCCCGGTATCGGCTACATGCACGTTTCCGGATTCCAGGAGACCACCGACCATGAGGTTCGCGAGGCCCTGGACGGAATGGGCGACCTGAAGGGCTTGATTCTTGACCTGC
>DATJFA010000485.1:0-6314 GCA_035496015.1 Terriglobales bacterium
AGCGGGTCAAACTGGCCACAGCCCTCATGTGGCGGGAGCAAACGCAATGCAACCACGCAATCGGCTAACCCCAAGGGAAATCGAAGTTGCCGCCCTGGTCTGGGAAGGCATGACCAACCGGGAAATCGGCCATAGCATCGGCACCACCGAGCAGGTGGTCAAGAACTACCTGCGGGTTATTTTCGACAAACTGGGTGTTTGGAGCCGGCTGGAACTGGCTCTGTACATCGCCAATCATGGGGGCGAAGGCTGGCGCCAGCAGGCGGTCGTAGAAGCCTCGGCAGAGTCACACGCGCGCCCAGCCGAGGCCAAGGCGGTGGCCGCCGGGCACTGAGCGGTCGGGCAGCGGTGGAGGCGGCGGCCAGGAATGCGCGCCGCCTCAACTGCTGTTGCATCATCTTGGGGAACCGAGCTATTTCCTTGCTGGACGCGGTTTTGGCTCTGTTTTCCACAGTGCGCCTGCGCCTGGAAATCAACCAGATGGTCAACTGGCGAGGGTGTTGCATATTGCTCTAGCTAGTTGCAACACCGTGCCCCTCATCTGCTCTTCGTTGCCTGCACCATTTCTCGGCAGCGCCGCTGTGGATGCCGTGCAGTTCGCTGAGCGTTCGTGGCTTGGAACGCGGCAAATAACCATTGACCGGGCTCGAGTTCGGAGTTACACCCAGCCAGCATGCACATGACGCGGTGCATTCTCTGTTAACTTCATGCCGGGTGACGCCACCACACCGACCGCCACTGTTCTGATTGTGGATGATGACCCCATCATCCTGCGCTACATCCAAACCTTGCTGGAGCTGGATTCCTACCGCGTGCACACCGCCGCCAGCGGCTTGGAAGCCGTGCAACTGGTTGCTGCTGGCCTGATTCCCGATGTGGTGCTCCTGGATGTCAACATGCCGGGACTAGACGGCCTGGAGACCCTGCGCCAGCTCCTGCACATCCGTCCCACCTTGAAGGTGATCATGTGCTCGGGCGCTCCCGATCCACGCAAGGCCCTGCAGGCTTTCGTTAACGGAGCGCAAGACTTTCTCACCAAGCCCTTCCGGCACCTGTATCTTTCCGCCACCCTGGAACGCTGCCTGGCCGCGCGCGGCAGCAGTCGCCAGGCCGTACCCTGGCACGTGGTTCAGGAAATGTGGGAAATGGCGAACTGAAGCGGGCGCACGCCCTCTTAGTTTTGAGATCGACAGTTAAGCGCTGAGCTCTAGAGGCGCCCGGCCGCGGCCTTGCTGGCCCGGCCCGCGGCGGGACGGCTGACGGCCGCCTGCTGGGCCAGATATTGCTCCAGCAACTGCCGCTCTGGCTTGCCCATGCCAATGAACTTGACGCCCACGCCAAAGCCGGCATGGCTGCTGGTCACCAGGCCAGGCGTAGCCAGCTTGCCGCTTTCCAGCCAGATCACCAGGTCCAATTGAGTGCTGACCGGAAGCGGAATCATCATTTCGATATAACACCCGCCCAGACTGAGGTCTGCCAGATTGCCCCGCACTGGCGAGCCGGAGGAGAGGCGCACCTCCACACTGGCCTTGCACTCGAAACGGGGAAAGCGACGTCGGTCGGCTGCTTTAATCGGCAAGTAGGTGTCGGGCGCGGGCGGGGGCAGCGGCACATCCCACAGGAGCTGGCCGGGAACGGCGCTTTCCACCCCCAGTAAGCCTTGCTCCTCCGTGCCGGCATCTCCCACCCAGGTGACGCGAAAACGAGCCTTTTGCCCCTGGTAGGTCAGTCCTACAGCGTCTCCGGGTTTGAGCGGGCGCTGCACCCCTTCCAGCAACGCTCCCTGGGAGCTGATATTGCGGGTAAACACCGGGTCAATGAACGGCTTCCCCGAGGCATCTGTCCCCCAGAGCTTGACCGCCAGTTTGGCGTCGGTGCGTCCCTGCTTGCGCCGGCCCATACCCTCCCTTGCCTGTAATTAGCTGGTGTTGGCATGTTACCCCTCCCGGCGGCCACTCTCACAGGTTACCGGCGTCACCACGTGCGTGACCTACCGGTTATCGCTCCCGATGGCGCATCCTGTCGTCCAAGCCGAGATTGGCGTGGTAAAACTGCGCAAAAGCTTGCAATGCACAACCTGAACGGGACCTTAAAGAGCCTTAATTTTCAGCAAATTAGCGGCTTTGGCCGGCGGCATGGCGATTGCTATTTTCGAGCCTTCTTCCGGCCTGTTCCGGAAGCAAAGCGCTGAGGCCCGTGGAATGACTTACAAAGAGACCTTCTGGATGGCTTGCGACACCATCGAACATAACCGCGCCGAATATGGCCCGTTCAACAGCCGTCTGGAAGCGGAACTGGAAGCCCGCAAGCTGGGGTTCCCCTATCTGCTGCGTTATGAGCATGAAATTGGCGACAACGACGAGATCCAAGACGTGCGCGTGGTCTTCATCGAACTGCCCGAGGCCTGTGAAGTGGAGCGTGCAGCCGCGGTTCGCCTCTATACCCGCTGCGCCACCTGTGGGGAAGCCGCCAGCCACGACAAGAACTGGCAGGCTGAAGTCTGGGCCGACATTCACGAATTTGAGCACTGCCGCCACATGGTCCGCCTTTTCGAACAGACCCGCAGCGAGGGCTTGAAAGAAATCGTAGGCTGGCGCCAGGAGTAGGCGACCACCTAACCGGCTTGCGCGCCCTTCGTCTGCTTCTTTACAGTTTCATCTCTCCACGCAAGGCGCTCGGGCACATACCCGAACAGGCGCATGTTCGCTGCTGCGAACGGGAAGCAGTTCACAGGGGTTCGATGTGTTTGGAGACCTGTTCCTTGCCGCGCCCTGAGGCCGCCCACATCATCAAGAGCAACTCGATGCGGTCTGCGACCTCGAGTTGGTGACAAATGTTCGAGAAGGCGACCTTCAGTTGCTCAGGAGACAGCGCCATCGTGCGGGCGATTTCGCCATCCGTATACCCACGTGCAAACAAACGGATAAGGTGACGCTGTGAGTTGCTCAGCTGTCGTTGCATGACGCACGCTCCCTGCTAACCACGAGTCGTGACGCCTGAAAGGCCGTGCCAGCCACGACATGGGTTGGAAAATCGGAACGGTTTTGGCGAAGGCTGGCGGGCGCGATTGTGATGCCAACCCCGGAGGCTGTCAAGGGATATTTGCGCGGCGCTTCAGGTCTTCCGTGGAATAAGATGAAAACATTCGCAGATGTTTGGCTTTGCGCGCCGGCAAATCGGAGGTCAGTTCGATTACATCAGCTTGAGCGCCAGACAGCCGTAAATATCGCCTCCAGGCGTGATGCTGTTTGGAATGGAACCGGGGTGTCCCGGAAACAAGACGCTGAACAATTGGCCGCCGCTGTAAAGGAAGCCGCGGACGCATTCCGGATTCGGTGAGCCATTGGTCCACGCCGTGCCAGCGGCGGCGAATTGACCGACCCTGCCGCTGCTGTGCCCATTTCCATGAACAACGGCGCCACCCCGGGCGGGAACATCATTGTGGGCCTTTACTTCGATCTCGCGATCGGCAAGGGGAGAGGGTACGTTGTGCAGAAAGGCACCTTTACGCCCTACGACGTTCCCGGCAGTGTCCTTACCAGGCTTGGGGGATCAACCCTGCCGCTGATTTCGTGGGTTTATACGACGATGCCAGTGGCAATGAGCATGGGTTCCTGCAGCGCTGGGGGACAGCCACCCCCATCACCATTGATGTGCCGAGTGCGCCACCCTTCAACGCCGTGCTCACCGACAGCTTTGCCATTAATCCCGCCGGAGCCATGGTTGGCCTTTACATAGATAATTCGGGCAATTTGCATGGTTACCTGGCCATCCCGGGAAAGTAAGCGGCCAAGGAGCAAATCGCGAGGAGTGGACTAAGGCGGCAGCGCCATCGTGGTTCAGGCTGGTGATCATCCGGGCTTCACTGCCATTGCACCTTGACACCTGTTGAGGTGTCGAACCGCTTCCTACACTGACAGCTGATAACCAGCCGCTGTTTTACTGTTCGCGCCCGCACACCGCTGTTCGGAAACGGACACCCAGCCGCCTGACCTGGGGCGGATTCCTTCTCAAATTCAATAACTTAGGCCCATAATTATTGGCATAAGGCGTGCCATGGAGGTATGTGATGGATATCGCCCGACCAGCAACGGTAGCGCGCCAACGAAAGCGGCGCCGGATCGTCTATGCAGCAATAGGAGTTGTAGCAGTGGCCCTGGTCACCATGGGGTTGTCGCGGCTCAAGCCGGCTGCCCCGGGCGTGGACCGCTCCACGGTGTGGATTGACACGGTGAAGCGCGGCCCCATGCTGCGCCAGGTGCGCGGCCTGGGCACGCTGACCCCGGTGGACATTCAATGGATTCCCGCCGCCACCGACGGCCGGGTGGAAAAAATTCCGGTGTTGCCGGGAACCGCGGTACAGCCCAACACCGTATTACTGATATTGACGAATCCGCAGTTAATGCAGGAAACGGTAGACGCCAACTTGAAGCTGAAAGCCGCCGCAGCCGACTACAAGAATCTGGAAGCGCAACTGGAGAGCCAGGTTCTGACGCAGAAGTCGCTGGTGGCGCAGGCCAACGCGGAATACAACGAAGCGCGCATGCAGGCCGAGACTGACCAGCAACTCAACAAGCTGGGGGTCATTTCCGACTTGAACCGGAAAATCGCCGAAGGCAAGGCGCAGCAGTTGCAGACGCGCGACCAGATCGAGCAAGAACGGCTGACCAACAGCAATAAGGTGTTGCAGGCGCAGTTGCTGGCCAAGCAGGCAGAAATTGAGCAGGACCGCGCCCTGGCGCAGCTGAAGCAAACCCAGGTGCAGAACCTGACGGTGCGGGCCGGCATCCGGGGCGTGCTGCAGGAGCAGCCGCTCAAAGTGGGGCAATGGGTTACGCCGGGGACAACGCTGGCCAAGGTAGTTCAGCCCGACCATCTGAAGGCGGAACTGAAAATTCCTGAGACGCAGGCGAAGGACATCCAGCTCAACCTGCCGGCTTCGGTTGATACGCACAACGGAGTGATCGCCGGGCACGTGATGCGCATTGATCCCGCGGTCTACAACGGGACGGTAACCGTTGATGTGATGCTGGACGATCCGCTGCCGCCGGGCGCCCGGCCGGATTTGAGCGTAGACGGCACCATTGATCTGGAGCGCCTGAGCAATGTTTTGTATGTGGGCCGGCCCGCTTTCGGCCAGGAAAACAGCACGGTAGGAATGTTCGTGCTGCAGCCCGACGGCAAGACAGCGGTACGCGACCAGGTGAAACTGGGACGCAGCTCGGTGAACACGGTGGAGATTCTGGGCGGCCTGAAAGATGGCGACCAGGTCATCCTCTCCGACATGTCACGCTGGGACAATTTTGATCGCATCCGCTTGGAATAGCGAGGAAACGCGCATGAATGCAACCGCACCCACCCCCGGACAGCAACTGATCCGCATGGACACGATTAACAAGGTCTTCTACACCGACGAGGTGGAGACGCACGCGCTCTCCGGCATCCAGCTGGAGGTGCGCAAGGGCGAGTACGTGGCCATCGCCGGGCCCTCGGGCTCGGGCAAGTCCACGCTGCTCTCCATCATCGGGCTGCTGGATTCGCCGTCGGAGGGCGAATACTGGCTGAACGGCAGCCAGGTGGCCAATCTCAACATCAACGAGCGGTCGCGCATCCGCAACCGCGAGATCGGGTTCATCTTCCAGAACTTTAACCTGATCGGCGACCTCACGGTCTACGAGAACGTGGAGCTGCCGCTCACCTACCGCGGCATGTCAGGCACGGAGCGAAAAAAGCGGGTGCTGGAGGCGCTGGAACGGGTGGGCATGAGTCATCGCCTGAAGCACTATCCCTCGCAGCTTTCCGGCGGCCAGCAGCAGCGCGTGGCGGTGGCGCGCGCCCTGGGAGGCAGCCCGTCCATCATGCTGGCGGACGAGCCCACCGGAAACCTGGATTCGCGCAACGCGGAAAACATCATGGAGCTGCTGCGCGAGCTGCACCGCGAAGGTTCCACCATCTGCATGGTGACGCACGACCCTCGCTTCGCCCGCCATGCGGAGCGCACGATCCACCTGTTTGACGGACGTGTGGTGGAGGAAACCGTCGAAGTGAACTAAGCCTCCGCTGTCCGCCAATCTCGTCCTGTTACGCGAACACCGGGGGCTGTTTTGTCTCTAGAAGGCCTGTACCGAGCGAGGGCGGGACGCCCTCGCGACAGCCGGCGAGACGCCGGCGCTACGAGGACGGAGATGGACACTTTGCTTCAGGACATTCGCTACGCGCTGCGAACTTTGCGGCGCAGCCGTGGTTTTGCGGCGGTAGCGGTGATCACGCTGGCGCTGGGCATCGGCGCCAACACCGCCATGTTCAGTATTGTG
>DATJFA010000486.1:0-9133 GCA_035496015.1 Terriglobales bacterium
TTTCCCAGGTCGGCCGAAACCGGCAAATCCGTGGCCCCCACAATCAGCTGCGCGTGCGCCAGCGACTCATCCCTTGTCAGGGCATGATCTGCGCGCCCAAGGGCGGCGGCGGAAGCCGCGCTGGAGGTGGCCAATGCCTGGAACCCGAGACCCGCGAGAAGGCGGGCCGAACCCACGTCCCAGGGATTGGGAATCACGAACACGCCGGGCCCTTCGTGCAGCTTGCGAAAACGAACTGCCTTTTCTTTTTGGCTGACGCTCACAGGAGTATCCTCCGTGATCGGTTTTACCATGCACCAACTCTGCCAGCCTACCGGCGACTAACAGAACTGTTCTTAGAATAGGGCTCGGAAGGGCACGGCTTCAGCCCAGCCGCTAGGAGCCCCTGAACAAATGGGGCTTTAGCCCCTGAGGTGTGTTTTCCTGAAACCTCAAGGGTTTTGAGGCTGCTTGCCAGTAACTTTGGACGAAATCAAGCGGGATCAGGTTGCGAATTTGCAGCTAGCTGCAGAGGGCGTCATTTGTGCAGTTCCACCGCAACCAGCCCGTTAATCTTGCTTGTGGCACTCTCGATGTATTCCACCTTGGCGTGCATGCCCTCCAGATCGCTGCACGGGTGAAGCTCGGCTCTGGGTGTGTAATTCAGAGCGCTGAACTTCACTTTGTAGTAGTTGCTGGTATGGAGCGCGATTGTCTTGCTGCCGGCGTCCACCTCCAATTCCATGATCGCCGGAGCCGAGCATTGCACGTTCTTGATCGTGCCGGTTACGGTCTGGTGCGGGCCGCTGACGACTTCTTCTTTCTGCTGAATGCCAGGCTCGGGCGCTTCAGTCTCAGACTCCTGCGACACAGTCATCGTCTCGCGGAATCGCCGCGCTTCCTCCTCGTTTTGCCGCCTCGCGGATTGCATTTGCTGCACTGCCTGAAGCTCGTTCTGCACTGCCATGACCTCTTGCGGCGTTTTCGCCACTTTCAGCGCATGCTGGAGCACAGTGGTGGCATCCGTCTCGCGCTGCATAACCAAGAGGACCTGGGCGGTATTTATGCGGAAACCTATATTCCCCGGATCAAGTTGCACCGCCTGCAGGTTCAGCATATGCGCCTGGTCGAGGTTCTTGTGCCGTTTGGCATAAAAGAAAGCCAACTCGTCATAGGCTGGGGCAAATGAGGGATTCAGTTTGATCGCCTTTTGCAGGCTGGCTTCAATCTGAGGGTCAATTTCAGCGCCCGAGTCGCCCTCGTTTAGAGCCATGGCTGCAAAATAATAGTTTGCCAGGTAGCTATCGGAATCTAGTCTCACTGCCTGTTCGTACCAGTGCTGGGCTTCCCGCAGGTGGCCCTTGCGAGCTTCCAGATATCCCATGGTCTCATGTGCCAAGGTGTTTTTGGGGTCTTCTTGAAGCACATGATCCAGCAAGCTGCGGGAGTCGCTCTCCCGCTGATTGTAGGCAAGGAAGTCCGCACGCACGTCGTCGGCTTGCGTGGGCATAAGCGCCTGCACTTTAAAGCTTGCGTCATCTATGGGAAGCTCTTTGGTGAGCTTGAACGCGCCGAAGCTGGATTGTTCGACATAGCCTTCTAAGCCTGATTGCAGCCGCTTCAAATCGCCGAAGGCACGCGTGGCCGCTGTCACGGGGTCAACTTGATTGCTCACCAGGAGCATGTAATCCCTGAGCTTGGACGTGTTGTTCTTGGCGTCCTCTACCTGAAGGTAGTGTGTAAGCGCCCAGGACTCGGCATAGAAAATGGACCCCTTTTTTTCCTCGTGGTAGTAAGGGGAATTGTGATCGACCGCGAGAAGCGTCGCTAGCGGAAGCAGTCGGTTCTGGCGCAGCCAGAGAATGTTGTCCGCGCTGGCTTCTCCCAAAAATGTGTCTTTCTGGCTGATGTCGGTGTTCTGGTAGAACTCCGCCAGACCCTCATTCAGCCACAGGGGAATCCACTCGGCCTTGCTGAGCAGCAGGTGAGTGTATTCATGGTACACGGTAGCGTAGGGGTGGTCTCCGCCGGCGCCCATTCGCAGCAGCACGTAATTCTTATCGGGAGCGCGGAGAAATAACCCGGCTAGCTGCAGCTGTCCTTTAGCGAGGTAAGATTCCGGCTCCAGGGCACGAAACGTCTTGGTGTCATTCACCGCGATTACGATGATCGGTGAACTCGGATCAATCTGCATCTTCGGGAAAGCGGTATGGAAAACCAGACGCATGCGCTCGAACTGTTCCGCGACGCGCCGAGCATCCTTCTCTTTCCCGTTGCAGGCCACTGTGAAATGCGGGCTGCTGACTTCCAGCCAGTTTTCCTGTTTGTCGCGAGCCCAACTCAACGTGGTGGCAAGCAGAAGAGCTGGCAGAAGGACCCATTTCCGAGGCAACATATTATTCGGCAAAGTCATTTTCTATAAAAACGACAAGAGTCTACACTGGCGTTGCCGCTTCCGGCATTGTCAACTGAGCGTCCTGACGCCCGTATGGTTTATAGGCAAGCTGCAGCTGCCAACCTGAGAGAGCTTCCCGTAGTGGTTTTCCCCGATGGTGCGGGGTCATCATGCCCGGCCTCAGTTCCGCGGCGAATTCGTTCTGGAAACCAGAAACAATGCCGCACTCGCACTTTCGCTGGCAATCTTGAGGGTCATTTGCGTTTTGGTCGGTGTTTATGCAGCCTTGCTGGAGCGGGAGCATGCCGGGTGTCGCCCCGATCGGCCCATGCCACCTGCTGCCCCGGATTTCATTGACTTGCCCTCGCACCCCCGCCTAACATAACGCCGCGCCATGATTGGTCAAACCATCTCCCATTACCGCATTCTGCAAAAGCTCGGCGGTGGCGGGATGGGCGTGGTCTATGAGGCCCAGGACCTCACCCTGGGGCGGCGCGTCGCTCTGAAGTTCCTCCCGGAACAACTGGCGAGCGACCCACAGGCTCTGGAGCGATTTCAGCGCGAGGCCCGCGCTGCCTCGGCGCTCAACCATCCCAACATCTGCACCATCCACGAAATCGGCTGCCAGGACGGCCGTCACTTCATGGTTATGGAGCTGCTGGAAGGCAGCACTCTCAAAGCTATGATCACCGGCCATGCGCTGGAACTCGAACCGATGCTGGAACTGGCCATCGAGATCAGCGACGCGCTGGACGCGGCGCACGCGGAAGGCATCATTCACCGCGATATCAAGCCCGCCAACATCTTTGTTACCCGCCGGGGCCACGCGAAGGTTCTGGATTTCGGCCTGGCCAAGGTCAGCGCCCAGCGCAAGACCGCAACCGACGCCGTAGCCGTTAACATCACCGCCGCTACGGCCGTGCAGGAGGAGTACCTCACCAGCCCGGGCACGGCAGTCGGCACCGTGGCCTACATGTCGCCCGAGCAGGTGCGCGGCAAAGAACTGGACGCCCGCACCGACCTGTTTTCCCTGGGCGCCGTGTTGTACGAGATGGCGACGGGCGCGGTGCCCTTCCGTGGCGACACATCAGGAGTGATTTTTGACGCCATCCTGAACCGCGAGCCCACGCCGCCGGTGCGCCTGAACCCGGATCTTCCGCCGGAGCTGGAGCGCATCATCACGCGCTCTCTGGAGAAGGATCGCGATCTGCGCTACCAGACGGCGGGCGAGATACGCGCCGAGCTGAAACGTCTGAAGCGCGATACCAGTTCAGGCCGGGTGCGGGTGGCTCCGGCAGCTCAAACGGGAACCGACTCGGCGCCGCCGCCCTCCTCGGCTGCCGTTCCGGTCACCAAGCCGAGGCGCAAGCTGGGGCTGGTGATCGCGGCGGTGGTGGTGGTGCTCGCCCTGGCGGCTGGGGCCGCCTACAAGTTTGCGACGCGTCCCCGCGGTTTCAATTTGCAGAACATGAAAATCGTGCAGGTGACCGACAGCGGCAAGGCGGCCAGAGTCGCCATCTCCGGGGACGGCCGCTACGTGGTTTACGTGCTGCGCGAGGGGGAGAAGCAGAGCCTGTGGGTGCGGCAGGTCGCGACCGGCAGCGATGTGCAAGTACTGGCGCCCGATGTAGTTCAGTATCAGGGACTGGCGCTCTCGCCCGACGGCAATTATGTCTACATGTCGCGTTCCGATAAGACTACGGTCAACTTCAATTATCTGTACGTCATGCCCGTGCTGGGAGGCACGCCTAAGCAAATCCTGCGCGACGTGGATACGGCGCCGGCCTGGTCGCCGGATGGCAAGAAGTTCGCCTTCCTGCGCGGCGATCCCAGCCATTCGCAAATGTTTGTATTGACCGCCAACAGCGATGGCAGCGGGGAATCGGTTGTGGCCAAACGGCCAGCCTTAATAAATTTCCCGGCGCCGCTCTCCTGGTCACCGGATGGCAAATGGCTGGCCCTGTCGCTTCAATTGCTGGAGCAAGGGGGAGCATCGCGATTCGCGGTTGAGCTGATTTCGCCGGTTAACGGTGAGGTTCGCGATCTTTACGTGACGGAGCTGCCGCTGTTGGGGGTGCGCTGGCTGCCGGACGCAAGCGGAGTGCTGGTCAATCGGCTGGATCCGGCCTCCTCCAAGCAACAGATTTACTTCGTCTCCTATCCCGATGGAAAACTCTCGCGCTTCACCAATGATTTGACCTCTTATGACGGTTTTTCGCTTGACCTGACCCAGGATGGGCGCAGCCTCGCCGCCGTGCAAACCACGGCCCAATCGCAGCTGTGGCTTGTGCCGGAGGCGGGTGCCGACAGCGCTAAACAAATAACGTCCGGTGGCGAGGAACTCACCAATGCCGTTACCTGGGGCGACAACACGCACGTGCTGGGCACCACCAGCCGGGGCACTCTGGTCAGCATAGGCACAGACGGCCGGCCCAACACGCTGATCAGCGGCGGCGCGCCGGTTGTACTTGTTCGCGGCTGCCGGGACCGGAACCAGGTTCTGCTCGACCGCTCCGAAGCCGGCACTGACCGCGTATACCGCTCCGACCCCGATGGCAGCAACTTGCAGGCGGTCGGTCCCGGATTTTTGCAGGGGTGCTCGCCCGACGCATCCTGGTACTTGTACGTGGATGCTTCCGACAAACTGTTTCGCGCGCCGCTGTCTGGAGGCACCGGACACGCCCTAACCGAGGCAGGCGCTGCAGCGGGAACAGACATTTCGGCTGACGGCAAACTCATCCTCTATCGTTACCAGGAACTCGTCAACGGGGTGTTCGGGTTATTCGCCGGGGTAATACGAAGCGACGACGGCGTGAGGACAAAGTCCTTCCGGCTGCCCATCGGCGCAGGCGGCTTGCGCTGGTCTCCCGATGGCAGATCATTCCAGTACGGACTCACCCGCGACGGGGCGGGAAATCTCTGGGAGCAGCCCATCGCCGGAGGTGCAGCGCGCCAGATAACCCATTTCCCGCCCGGGGAAGACATCGGCGGATTTGACTGGTCGAAGGACGGAAAGCAACTCGCCGTGGTGCGCGGCCACGTAAACAGCAACGTTATCGTTATCAGCGACTTTCGCTAAGGCGCCGAACTTCCCGGATTTCATTGACTTGCCCCGGCACCCCGCCTAACATAACGCCGCCCCATGATTGGTCAAACTATCTCCCACTACCGCATCCTGGAAAAGCTGGGCGGCGGCGGTATGGGCGTTGTCTTCAAGGCTGAGGACACCCGCCTGCACCGCATGGTGGCGCTGAAGTTTTTGCCTGACGAGGTGGCGCGCGACCCGCAGGCGCTCAGTCGCTTCCAGCGCGAGGCGCAGGCCGCCTCCGCACTCAACCATCCCAACATCTGCACCATTTACGACATTGGCGAGGAGGCGGACAAAGCCTTCATCGCCATGGAGTACCTGGAAGGCGCCACGCTGAAGCACCAGATCGGCATCCGGCCGATGGAGATGGAAACCCTGCTCTCGCTGGCCATCGAGATTGCCGACGCCCTCGACGCCGCCCATGCCAAGGGAATCATTCACCGCGATATCAAGCCGGCAAACATTTTCGTCACCGACCGCGGGCACGCCAAAATTCTCGATTTCGGCCTGGCAAAAATGGAGTACGCGGGCCGCGGAGCGCCGTCCGGAGCGACCTCAGCGCCCACCATGATCAGCGAGGAACACCTCACCAGTCCGGGCTCGGCGATGGGCACGGTGGCTTATATGTCGCCGGAGCAAGCCAAGGGAAAGGAACTGGACCGGCGCACGGACCTCTTCTCCTTCGGCGCAGTGCTTTACGAAATGGCCACCGGACGGGTGGCGTTCCGTGGTGAAACCTCGGCGGTGATCTTTCAGGCGATCCTGGACCGCGCGCCCACCGCGCCCATTCGCCTCAATCCCGACATTCCTCCCAAGCTGGAGGAGATTATCAGCAAGGCGCTGGATAAAGATCGGGAGTTGCGCTACCAGAACGCGGCGGACATGCGCGCCGACCTGAAGCGGGTGCGCCGCGAATTGGAATCAGGGCGCAGCCCGCTTCTGGAGATTGGCGAAGAAGCCCCGCCGGCGAAGGCGGGCAGCGGTGCGGCAAGCGCCCATGCCTCGGGGGCAAGCCCGGCCGCGGCCAGTGGAGCCGCAGCCGTGGCCGTAGCCAGCAGCAGCCGGGTGGCGGCCGCATCTTCCGGCAGCACGCCGGCGGCTACCCTTGGCTCTTCTTCCGCTGTTTTGCTTCCGCCGCGTCCAAAGTGGCGGCTTTATGCAGCGCTCGGAGCGCTGGTGTGTGCTGTGGGGATCGGCGGCTTTGTCATCTACCAGCAGCGCGCCCACGCCATCACGGAAAAAGATTCAATCCTGGTCACTGATTTTGTTAACACCACCGGCGATGCCGTATTCGACGGCACCCTGAAAAAGGCGCTGGCGGTGGACCTGCAGCAGTCGCCGTTTCTGAACGTGGTGCCCGAGCAGCAGGTGCAGAAAACGCTGAAATACATGGGTAAAGGTGCGGAAGAGCCTATCACCAGCGATATCGGCCGCGAAATCTGCCAGCGCAGTGGAATCAAGGCTATGCTCACGGGCTCGATCGCGCAACTAGGAAGCCAGTACGTGATAACCCTGCAGGCGGTGAATGCCTCCACCGGCGATTCCCTCGCCGAAACGCAGCAGCAGGCAGCGGGCAAGGATGCGGTGCTGGGCGCGCTGGGAAGCGCCGCCACCAAGCTGCGCGGCAAGCTCGGCGAGTCGCTGGCCTCGGTGCAGAAGTTCGACAAGCCGCTCGACGAGGCAACTACTTCATCGCTGGAGGCCCTGAAAGCATTTACGTTGGGCGATGCCCAGCATAACAAGCTGGAAGACATCGCCGCCATGCCTTTTTACCAGCGCGCCATTGAACTGGACCCCAACTTCGCTCTCGCCCACCTGCGTCTGGGCGTGGTGGCCGGCAACACCGGGCAAACCGCGCTGGAGACAAAAGAGGTGCAGAAGGCTTTTGAGTTGCGCGACCGTACCAGCGAGTACGAACGGCTCTACATCACCGCTTACTACTATTTCGATAGGGGAGAGATCGAGAAAACCATTCAGGGTTGGGAACTGATGAAACAGACCTATCCGCGTGACGAGGTCTCGCGAATCAATGGCGCAGTGGCATATCAGTTTCTTGGCCAGCACGAAAAGGCGGTCGAAAACTGCCTGGAGGCCATTCGACTTCAACCTGACACCTTGAACTGCTACCTGGTGGGAGCGACCAGCTACGGGGACCTGGGCAGACAGGACAATGCTGACGCCTTGCTGGCCCAGGCTCAGCAGCGCAAGATTACAGGTACTGGGCTTTACGTTGATCTGGCACGTTCGGCCATCTTGCGGGGCGACAGCGCAGCGGCGGCTCGCATGGAAGACCTGGCTAAGGCAAGTCCGGAAGGCGAGTTGCGCGTGCTCGGTCAGCAAGCCGCCCACGCCGGCGCGTTGGGACAACTCAACCGCGCACGGGAATTGCGGGTGCGGGTCGTGGAGCGGGCCAAGGGCCTCAACATGCCGGACTTTGCCGCCAACCGGCTGGTTGATGAAGGCAACGCGGAATCCCAGCTCGGCTATCCTTCCCGTGCCGCCGCCCAGATTGATGAAGCCCTGGTTTTATCAAAGGACCCGGCTTTTCTGGTGGACGTAGCCGATGCAGCTTCCGCTGCCGGCCAAGACCAGAAAGCCGAAGCGCTGCTGGCCGAATTGCGCAAGGCGCGGCCCGACGACACCTTCCTGCAGAAGGTCGTCGTTCCTCGCGTCCAGGCCCGACTGCAGATGCGCCAAGGCAAAGCCGCTGCCGCGGTGCAGACTCTGGCCATGGCCCAGCCCTACGAAGACGGCTTCCTCTGGTTCAATACCCACGTGCTGCACGGCCAGGCTTATCTGGCCAGCGGCGATGCCGCCAACGCCGCCGCGGAGTTCCGCAAATTCCTCGCCCGCCGCGATCTGGCGCCCTTCTCTTTCTATTACCCGCTGGCCCAGCTCGGCTTGGCGCGCGCCTTGGCCACCCAACATGATTCCGCCGGCGCCCGCACCGCCTACCAGGATCTGTTCGCCATCTGGAAAGACGCCGACCAGGACCTTCCTTTATTGAAGCAGGCCAAGGCGGAATACGCGAAGCTGCAATAGGTTTTGCGGGATATAATGCCCGCACTCATGCCTCTGACCTCTGGCACCAAGCTTGGCCCTTATGAAATCCTCTCCCCCGTCGGCGCCGGCGGCATGGGAGAAGTTTACCGGGCGCGCGACACGCGGCTGGAACGCAGCGTCGCTATTAAGGTTTTGCCCGCCCACCTTTCCTCCGATCCTGACCTGAAGCTTCGCCTGGAGCGGGAAGCGCGCGCCATCTCCTCCCTGCAACACCCGCACATCTGCGTGCTGCACGACGTTGGCCACCATGACGGAACTGACTATCTGGTCATGGAGTACCTGGAGGGGGAGACCCTGGCCGACCGCCTGCGCAAAGGCCCGCTGCCGCTGGAGCAGGCGCTCAAGATCGGAATTGAGATTGCCGACGCGCTCGACAAAGCCCACCGCCGCGGCATCATTCACCGCGACCTGAAGCCGGGCAACATCAAGTGTATGTTGCTCCCTTTCCCGGGCCGGGGCCGAAATGGCAGGTTTCCTCCAACGGCGCGCGAACTCCGCGCTGGCGGCACGACGGCAAAGCTCTTTTTGCCGTGAGCGGCGATAGCGTTGTGGAGTTCCCCATCGTCATCAGCAATGGCGCTCTCCAGGCCGGCGCGCCAAAACTTCTG
>DATJFA010000487.1:0-7809 GCA_035496015.1 Terriglobales bacterium
CAGACTGGATGCCTGCAGCCCATCGCTGTCGGACAGAAGGCCACCGATATAGCCCGCGTAGCCGGCCTGGCAGTCGAGCCCAATACCAAGCTTCTGATTGCGCCAATTCATGGCGTCGGCCCGGAACATCCCCTTTCGGTCGAAAAACTCTGCCCGGTGCTTGCCGTTTATCGAGCCAAGACCGCCGACGAAGCGCTGCGCGTGTGCGTGGACGTCAACCATGCGGGCGGATTGGGGCACACGGCCGTTGTTTTCTCGCGCAACCAGAGAATCATTCGCCGCTTCAGCGACCTGGTCAATGCGGGAAGAATCATCGTGAATGCGCCAGGCTCCATCGGTGCGCTGGGCGGCGTGTACAACGATATGGTGCCGACTTTTTCCTTTGGATGTGGCACCGCCGGCGGCAATAGCACCACCGACAACGTGAATATCTACCACTATCTGAACATCAAACGTGTGGCTCGGAGGACACCCGCGCATATGTGGTTCCGAGTTCCGAATCAGATTTACTTCAACTTCAATGCGGTAGAAAACCTGCGCCAGTTCCCCACGCGCTCCACCGTCATCATCACCAATCCCCCTTTGGAGCAGATTGGCCACGCCGACATTGTGCGACGCTACCTCCCGCCACAGGCTTCTGTGCACGTTTGTGTAATTCCGGACGCCGAGCCGGAACCCAAGGCCATCACGCAGGGAGTGGAAGCGCTCAATTTGTATAAAGCGGACCAGATCGTAGCGCTGGGCGGCGGCTCCATGATTGACGCGGCGAAAATCATGAAGCTGAAATACGAGTCGCCAGAGGCTGACTTGGAGGAGCTGGCAGCGCCATTTCTGGACCTTCGCAAGCGAGTAATCCAGTACCCTACAAGGAAGGCGAATAGCAGCCGGCTGATTGCCATTTCCACCACCAGCGGCACAGGGAGCGAGGTCACTCCCTTTGCGGTGTTGTTTGACAAGGAGCGGGGCCGCAAGGTGACGCTCGCGGATTATTCCCTCAGCCCGGATGTGGCCATTATTGATCCGCAGTTTGTTATGTCCATGCCTAAGGGCTTGACCGCGGATACCGGCGTTGACTGCCTGACGCACGCTCTGGAAGCGGCGGTCTCGACCTACGCATCCGCTTACACCGACTGCAACGCCATGCAGGCAATTCGCATGGTGTTCAAATATTTACCGATTGCTTATGAGCTCCCACAAGACGAGGAAGCGCGCAGCATGATGCACAACGCGGCCTGCATTGCGGCCATGGCCTTTTCCAACGCGGGAGTGGGCGTAAGCCATGCCCTGGCCCATGCCTTCGGAGCCCGCTTTGGTGTGGCGCACGGCCGGGCTAACGCGCTGATGTTGCCGCATGTCATCGCCTACAACGCCGCGGTGCCCACGAAGTTCAGGCCTTCGCCCAACCAGCGCGCCTATGTTGCCCACAAGAAATACGCCACCATAGCGGAGTTGCTGGGCTTGGGCGGCCACACCGTCGAGGAAAAAGTGAAGAGCCTGGTTGTCGCGGTCGAACAACTGCTGGATCAGTTGGCGATGCCGCGTTCGATTGCGGCTATGGGAATCCAGAAGGAGGAGTTCGAGCGTGCCCTGCCTGATCTGGTGAAGGTTGCCTTTGATGATCCTTCGTGGCTGTCGAATCCGCGCATGCCGCTGATGAGTGAACTGGAGTTCTTATTGCGTACTGCTTATAACGGGCGGGAGAGCGTGAAGGCTAAAGGTGCCGGGGAGCAGGTGGCGTGAGGAGGCCAGCTGGTATGGCGATGATTGCATTGCAGCACAAGATTGATGGAGAGCGAGTGGTCCCTTGTCTGGAGGAAGCGCGCGAGAAGCTGGACCGTGCTGATGGTGAAATGATTTTGGATTTCTCCTCGGTGGGTCGAGTTGATGCTCGGGTGCTGCGGGCGATAGAGGAACTGGCGGCTGGCGCTGAAGAAAAAGGTGTAAAGCTGGTGCTTCGCGAGGCCAACACTGACGTTTACAGAGTGCTCAAGCTGATGAAGCTGGCGCAGCGGTTTTCGTTTCTCACCTGAGCTGCCAAGTGTTGGCAATGACGATCGTCCCAAGTCGGCAGATGAAATCAAAAGCTATCCTTGCTTACGCACTCTCTGATTGTGATGCTCCTCACAGATGAACAAGTCTCATCTCACAGACCCTGCGCCATTGCGACAAGATAATGACGGCAATGGCACACCTCAGATCAGGACGAGCAATCAGCTCCCAGGCCGCCGTTCCTGAGGAGTAATAGTACGTCCACCTGAGAGGTCTGCCGTTGACCGTGTTGGAAGCCTGTAATCGCAAGGGCGCGCCGGGATGCCGGACGTTCCCTTACCCCGGAGTGATTCAGGCAGCTTGGATTACGGCGGGAAGACTTCGTCCCAGGTGCCGCAAGGCAGCTGAGTCACGTACCTTCCTAAACTTTGTGGCAAGCCAACCGCAGCTGAAACGAAGAGATGTTGCACACCGTGGTGAACAGCTTGCAATCGCCCGCACAAGCCAACTACTGGCTGGTCCAAGGACGCATATTGTTCCTGGCACTCTATGCGCTGGGCAGCGCGTGCTTTTTTTACATAGTCGCCCGGCGTCTGATGCCGCTGTTGCGCGCACAGCGTGATTCTCGGTTTGATCGTCCACTGCATCGGCTGGGCAGAGTGTTGCAGTTCTGGCTCGGGCAGTGGCGGCACCCGCGCTACCGGGTGGCTGGGATAATTCATCTTCTGATCTTCGCGGGCTTCATCATCCTGGCGACGCGGGCGTTCACCGTACTTGCACTTGGAGTTTCCGAGAATTTCGCGATGCCCGGACTTTCAGGGAATGCGGGCCACATATATGGCGTCATCGCAGAGTACGCATCGACGGTTGTGTTCTTGTGCATGGTGGTGGCCGCGACGCGGCGGCTGGTATTCAAACCAGCTCGTTATGCGGTGCCAGCAAGGTACGGCAAGGGCCATCCGGCAGACGCAATCTTTCTTCTGGCCCTGATCGCAATTTTGATGGCGGCCGACAGCCTGTTTGAGGCTAGCAAGGCTGCGGCCCTGGTCCAGCAGGGGCAAGCGGCCGAATTGATGCCCGTCCTGTCGCTGGGGTGGATGTTTACGAGAGCCCTCGCCGCGACTTCCTTGCCAGTGCTGCAGAATCTGCACCTGGGCGCCTATTTGGTGCATGGGCTGACGTTCTTCTTCCTGCTCTGCTATCGGCCGTTCGGAATACAGTTCCACGTCGAGACCTCTTTGTTCACGGTGTTCTTTGCCAAGTTGGACGGGGGAACCCTCAAGCCGGTGAGGTGGGATGTTCCAGACGAAAAACTGGACCAGGTGAAGTTTTTCGGGGTGAAGACGTTTGAAGACTTCACCTGGAAGCACATGCTCGATTTCTATTCCTGTGCCGACTGCGGGCGGTGCTCCGACAACTGCCCGGCGAACGCAGCCGGTAGGCCGTTGTCGCCCCGATTTCTGACCATTAAGGCCAGGGACTATGCGTTTCAGCACTACCCGATGTTTGGCAAGGTGGGCAATGGCAAGGCCCTCGTCGGCAACCTTTACTCCGAGGACGAGATATGGTCCTGCACCACCTGCGGCGCTTGCGAACAGGAATGTCCGCTCCTGGTGGAGTACATAGACAAGATTGTTGACCTGCGGCGTGGGCTGGTGGACGACGGCAACGTGCCGCAATCGCTGCAAAAGCCGCTGAAGGCGCTGGAGAGCCGTGGAAATCCCTATGGCAAGCTGGAAAAGAAGCGGGCTGACTGGGCGGCCGCCAAAGATTTCCAACAAAGCTGCCCGGTACGGCTGGTGAAAGGTAAGGCTGCGGACACTCTGTATTTTGTGGACAGCATCACCGCCTATGACGACCGCATACAGGCGATTGGACGGGCCACGGCAAGGATTCTGCACCATCTGGGCGAGGATTTTGGAATTCTGGGTGCGGCGGAACGAGACAGTGGGCATGACGTCCGGCGCTTTGGTGAAGAGACATTATTCCAGGCACTCCGAGACCACAACACGCAGGCCATTCAGGCATCCGGAGTGCGGCGGATCGTTACCTCCGACCCGCATGCTTACAACGCGCTGAAACATGATTACAAAGACCTGCCGCCGGTGGAGCACGTCAGCCAGGTCATTGCGCGCGAAGTTAAATTTGGCAGGATCAAATTTCATCCCGCAGAGAAAGGCAAGGTTTACACCTACCACGACCCCTGTTACCTGGGCCGGCATAACCAGATCTACGACGATCCTCGAAGCGTGCTTGATGCCATTCCGGGATTGAAGCGAGTTGAAATGAAGCGCTCGCGGGACCGCTCGTTCTGCTGTGGTGGCGGCGGGCTCATGCTGTTCTACGAACCGAAAGAAGACGAACGGATCGGGGTAAAGAGAGTCAGGATGGCCGCGGAAGCGGGCGCCAATGTGATCGTTACGGCGTGCCCGTTCTGCATGGTGAACATGGAAGATGCGATCAAGGTAGCGGGCCTGGAAGGGAAGATGACCGCTATTGACCTGGCGGAGCTGGCGGATCAGCAGATCGTGAAAGAGACCCAGCTAGCAGCCTGAGGAGGAGAGCGTGGAGATTCTGGTTTGCGTCAAGCGAGTGCCCGATACGTCGGAGAACGAGATTGAGCTCAACAGTACCGGCAACGACATCGAGCGCGATGAACTTGTCTATTCCGTCAACGAGCCCGACAACTACGCAGTTGAGGAAGCCCTGCAGATCATCGCACGGGTCGGCGGTAACGTCACCGTGGTCACCGTCGGCAGCCAAGATGACGAGGAAGTGCTGCGGCGGGAAATGGCCATGGGCGCGGGCAAAGGAGTGTTGCTATCTGACGATGTCTTCAACGGCTCAGACGCCCGGGGCATTGCAGCTATTCTCAGCGCCTTCGTGCAAAAAGGAAACTACGACCTGATCCTCACTGGCGTGCAGGCCGAGGATGGAGGGGCGCAGGTCGGCGGCATGCTGGCGGCAATGCTCGACTATCCGTTTGCGTCCCTGGTCAATTCCATCGAAATGCTGGATGGACGGAAGCTCAAGATCAGCCGGGAAATCGAGGGCGGCAATCGCGAGATCAGCGAGATTGAGCTGCCCTGCGTGCTTTCGATACAGACCGGCATCAACGAACCGCGCTACGTCGGCATGCGGGGCATCCGAGCCGTGGCGTCTGTGCCCATACCCACCTACGGTACAGAGGAATTGAAGCTTGACCCGGCCACTGTTGGTCGCACCGCAGCGAAGGTGAAACGCCTGGATTATTTTGTGCCCGCGCTGGGTAAGGGAGCAGAAATGCTCCACGGCAACCGTGAAGAAATTGTAGCGAGAGTTACGGATCTGATCGCAGCCAAAGGAGGGTTGAGGTAATGCCTCGCATTTTTGCTTTCATCACTCATAGGGCTGGTGTCGTTGACGATTCAGCCGCTGAACTGCTCGCCGTCGCGAAGAAGATTGACGCCACTGCGGCGCCCACGGCAATTGTAACGGGCTGGGGTGCGGAGGTGGATGATGTCTGCGACAACTTGTGTGCGTCTTTTCCGGAGGTGTGGGAAATTGCCCATGAGGCACTGGCCTACCCCAACGCTGAACTGATCCGGCGAGCGCTGGTCAAAGTCCTGCCTGCCGGCTGCATCGTGCTGCTTGCTCACGAACACTTCGGGATCGACCTGGCGCCTGGCCTCTCCATCAAGCTGAACAGCGCTTTTGCTTCTGATCTGCTGGCAATCGGCGGAAGGGAAGGGGATTGTCTGAAAGTCGTTCGCCAGGAGTTCGGCGGCCAGGTGAGCGCGCATGTTGAGTGCGACATTTCGTCGGGCGCAGTTTTGACCATCCGTCCGGGAGCATTTAAGCCAGAGGCCAACTCCACAGCGAAAGGTGTGGTTGTGGAAAAATCAGGCGAAGTGGACACGCTAAGCGCCCGCCGCCGCTATCTGGAAACGGTGGTTGCCGAGGCGGGCGATGTGGACATCACCAAACAAGCAATCCTGGTGTCGGTCGGCCGAGGCATTCAGGAGAAGGACAACATCGCCATTGCCCAGGAGTTCGCCGACGCGCTGGGTGCGGCAGTTTCCTGCTCGCGTCCCGTGGTGGATGCCAAGTGGCTGGAGAAATCGCGCCAGGTTGGCTCGTCCGGCAAAACAGTTAAGCCGAAGGTCTATGTGGCATGCGGCATCAGCGGTGCTTTCCAGCATCTGGCGGGCCTTAAAGGCAATCCTTTCATCATCGCCATCAATAAAAATCCCAAGGCCCCGATTTTTCAGGTCGCCGACGTTGGAATTGTTGATGACCTTTTAGAGCTCCTGCCGGAGCTGACCAGCAAGATTCGCGAAATGCGAAAAGCAGCTTAATGAGGATCTTCAAATGATTGCACCGAAGACGCTGAAGATGAGTTTGAAGTCGCTTAGAGACTTCGCCAAGAAAAAGTTGCCGGACGAGACGCTCATTGAACTGGACGAGCGCGACGAGTGCCCGCTCGAAATTGTGCGCTACATGTGCAACCCCGATCAGTTGGGAATTCAGCTCCTATTTATTCCCGAGGAATATGGGGGACTGGGCGGCGGCGCCTTCGACGTGTACTGCATTTGCGAGGAGATGGCGCGGATTGATCTGGGAATAGCCACGGCTGTGCTCGCCACCTTTCTAGGCAGCGACCCCATCACGGTGGGCGCCACCCCGGAGCAGAAGAAGCATTGGCTCAGCCGCATTGCTGACGAAGGGATCTTGTTCGCGTACGGCGCCACGGAACCCGAGGCGGGGAGCGATTTGGGAGCCTTGAAGACCACAGCCGATCCCGTGCTTCAGGATGGCCATGTGGTCGGGTACAAGATCAACGGCAACAAACAATGGATCAGCAATGGCGGCATCGCCGACGCTTACACGGTTCTGGCCAATACACCGGCAGGGCCCAGTTGGTTCGTGGTAGAGAAAGGTGCTAAAGGGTTCACCCATGATGAACCGGAAGACAAGCACGGCATTCGTCTGAGCAACACAGCCGCGCTGGCCTTCAACGATGTTTACGTTAACGCTGATCGCCTCATCGGCGGCGTCGAGGGCCAGGGACTCAATCAAGCCCAGGCGGTCTTCGGATACACGCGCCTGATGGTGGCAGCTTTTGGCCTGGGAGCAGGCTGGGCGGCGCTGGATCGCGCCATTCCGTACTCCACTAAGCGGATTCAGGCGGGAGCGCCGCTTTCGGAAAAACAGGGATACACCCACAAGCTGATTGTGCCGCACGTGGTGCGCCTGGAAGCTGCTCGCTCCTATATCGAGGAAACGGCGGAACGCATTGATGCCGGCGAGGGCAGCCTCAACACCGAGGGTGCGATCGCGAAGTATATGGCTTCCGAAGCCGGCAATGCCGCGGCGGAGGCCGCCATTCAGGCCCTGGGCGGCTACGGCTACACCCACGAGTACATGGTGGAGAAAATCAGCCGCGACGTGCGCATCACCACGATTTACGAAGGTACTTCCGAAATCATGGAGATGACTATCAGCCGCGACCGCTGGCAGCTTCACCTCAAGACTCGAGGCCAGCACTATCACGAGCAGGCGCAAGCGCTGGAGAAGCTACACGCGCAATGCCCGACGGTAGGCGCAGACGTGGCGGCACTGGCTGCGCACGCTTTGGGTGAGGTGATGGAGAAAGCGCGTATCGGGCGCCTCACTCGCTATCAGCACATTCTTTTGCGACTGGGCGAGTTGATCGCTTATGCGGAGTGTGCAGGCAGCCTGGCCCGGCGTGCTGCTCGTTTGACAGACGGCAAACTGACCGAGAAGGCCAACCGGCGCTTTGACGCAAGCGCGCTGGCTGCTCTGAGCCGGGTATTCGCC